>PMZB01000252.1 GCA_003170575.1 Chlamydiia bacterium
AAAAAATTGCTCATTATACCAGCAAGGGATTTGTTGCCTTAAGTTCGGGAGGTATATTGACACGTACCCAATATCTTGATGATATTAAGGAAGCTCTTATTCCTAAATATAAGCTTTCAGGTTTGCAAGTAACACAGGGAAAGAATGTGATTATTGTGACTTATATAGTCTGCCTGAGTGGTGATATTGAAAAAGCTGCGGTTGTGATTGCTAAGGAGCAAGCGTCACAGATGATCGACGTATGGAAAAAAGTTGATAATGAATGGAAATTGACTGCTGAGGGAAGCGTTGTAGCTGGGATAGGATCGTATGCAACTGTGCCAGTGGTATATACACAGGCAGAGTAACTGTTTTTGCGACTAGATAGGCAGTCTTTGTGTTTTGGGAAGAGATACACATGTCTTTGCGCATGTTGGCGCAAGGTAATTGGAGGTGTTATGTTGAAAAAAGTTCTTTTTATATTGATGCTTTTGCCTGCTTTAGGGCTGGCAGATATACCACGAGGCGAAAGGCTTGTGCATCGCTTGTGGAGGGATATGCAAGCGCGAAATATAGTGAAGATTAAGGAATATACGAGTAAGGAATTTCAAGCTTTTGGTTTCCTAATCCCAAATGAAGGATTCATTATCGGAATTATTAAGCCGGCTCTGCTTGTTGGAATTGTTCCATTGAATCGATTTCAAGAGTTAGACCAAATTAAACAGACAAATATCCAAACCTATAATTTACATCAGATCAAGGCAACAGAGGGCGAAGATATTATTGTTGTCACCTATATTGCAGATGTGACAGAACTGATACAGTATCAGCCCTTTCATGTCAGTTCTCCTCAAATGAGTGTGTGGAAAAGATTTGGTGATCAGTGGAAATGGGTTTCCCAAGCGGCATTAGTTGTGCCAACCCCAGGTATTGCGAGATAAATTTTTTAAAGGCAGAAAATTATATGAAAAAATATCTTTTATTGATTGGCTTAATGGTGCCGATGTTGGCATTTGCTGATACGTCGAAGGGAGAAACACTTACGAACATGCTTTGGAAAGATATCCAAGCAAGAAGTGTCAAAAAAATTGCTCATTATACAAGCAAGCAATTTCAGGCTGAAAATACCAGTACTATATTTACGCGAACTGAGTTTTTACAAAGTTTGGAAGGCCTTGGGCCAATTGATCATTATCAGCTCTTAAATATTCAAACAACCCAGGGAGAGAATGTGATCACTGTGACGTACCTAGTCTTGTTGTTTTCCCCACCGGTAAACGATATCACTTTGCAAACATCGCGACAGATTATTGATGTATGGAAAAAGCAGGATGATCAGTGGAAATGGGTTTCCGAGGCATATTTAACCTTATATACTTAGGGACTGGAAAAAAGGGCCTTTTTTTCTTACTCTGACTTTTTCAGAGCCGACTACCACTACTTTGTCTCGATTATGCTTTCTTTTTGGGCTTCTTTTCTTTTTTAGTGCGCCCTTTTTTGGCTTTTTTGACATAGGCGGTCTTTGGCCTGCCGCTATACTTTTCGTCAACTGCGGCAGGCGAATTGCCTATCACATCGCAGTCAGGGAATGTGCTGCATGACCAAAAAGGCTTTCCAAAGCGGGAGCGGCGCTGTACAAGAAACCCATCACAGCCTTCAGCTGGGCAGGAATGAGTGTGATTTTCCTCTTCCCCTTTTTTAGGGATGTTGACAATTCCCTTACATTTTGGATACGTGGTACACCCAAGGAAGGGACCAAATTTCCCAAATCTTAGTTTCATTTTGTGGGAGCATTTTGGGCATAGCTGATCCCAATTAAAGTCTTCCTTGTACTCGGATTTATCAAACAGTGTCTCTTCCAAAGAGGCGCTGTAGTCGCATTCAGGGTACTTTGAGCAGCCTAAGAAATATTTTGACTGAAACCAGATT
Organism: Chlamydiia bacterium; assembly: GCA_003170575.1. Classification (GTDB taxonomy): domain Bacteria; phylum Chlamydiota; class Chlamydiia; order Chlamydiales; family FEN-1388; genus FEN-1388. The sequence continues at coordinate 1,909 of PMZB01000252.1, forward strand.
TTCTGGAGAGGTGATTGACACTTAGGGCAGGGAATATCTGTGAGAATTTTTTGAGGGCGGGCTTCTGCTTTTGCCGTATCTAGCGTAGCAGAAAACTTACTCCAGAACTCTTGCAGCAGGCTATGCCATTCCTTTTGATTTGCAGCAACTTCTTCCAATGAATCTTCCATGGAGGCGGTAAAGCCGATGTTCATAATCTCTTGAAAACTTGTTTCCAGCATCTCTGTGACAACTTTTCCAAGCTCCGTGGGTTTAAGCCTTCCCTGTTCTTTAGTTGTGTATTCTCTTGCCGAGATCTTTTTCATGATTGTGGCATAGGTAGAAGGCCTGCCAATGCCGGATTTTTCAAGTTCTTTGATAAGCGTCGCTTCAGTAAAGCGCGGTGGAGGGCGAGTGAAAGATTGAGCTGCATCAATTGACACAAGATGAACATTTTGCCCTTCAGTCAATTCGGGAATAGGCATTTCTTCTTCTTTATCTGTATCTTCGTCGAGGAGCTCTTCATAGACAGATAAAAAGCCATGAACTTTAAGCCGCGAGCCTGTCGCGCGTAAAAGATAATTCGGCCCTGCTAGTATATCGCAGCTCACGGTGTCGTAGACTGCCGGGATCATTTGGGATGCAACATATCTGCGCCAGATGAGTGAATACAGATTAAACTGATCCTTAGAAAGAAAGTCGCGCAAAGATTCTGGTGTTTTTTCCACATGAGTGGGACGAATAGCCTCGTGAGCATCCTGAGCGCTTCTTTTTACTTGAAAGGCACGAATAGATTCGGGCAAGAGAGATTCGCCATAACGGGTTTTGATATACGATCTTAACTCACTCATTGCCTCCGGAGCAATTCGCACTGAGTCTGTTCTCATATAGGTGATAAGACCTTCAGTGCCTTCAGGGCCTATGTCAACGCCTTCGTATAATCCTTGAGCAACTTCCATTGTTCTAGTAGGCGAAAATCGAAAATGGCGGCTCGCCTCCTGCTGTAGTGTAGAAGTAATAAAAGGAGCCTCTGGCTGTCTTTTGCGATCCTTTTTTTCTACTCGTGAAACAACGTACGGATCAATCTGACTCAGTGCGGTCTTTAGATCTGTGGCCGTTTGTTCATTTGATACTGTTGTGACATCTTCTTTGCCTGGAACAATTTCTTTCTCAATCTTTTTGCCATTGATGCTAAAGAGGGTGGCTTGGAAAATCCCCTTTTCCTTTCCTGTGTCAAGGTCAACCGTGATAGTCCAGTATTCTTTTGGAACAAAAGCCTCAATTTCCTTTTCCCTGTCTACAACAAGCTTTAAGGCGACAGACTGCACACGTCCTGCAGAAATGGACTGTTTGCCTCCTCGATGGAGTTTTCTCGTGAGAAGCGGAGAAAGAGAATATCCTACCAACCGATCAAGTACTCTACGAGCTTGCTGCGCATTGACAAGAGCCATATCAAGATCTCTTGGATGGGCTACAGCTTCACGAACAGCCTCTTTTGTGATCGAGTTAAAGGAAACCCTCTTGCATGCGATTTTAGGGCCTAACAGTTCAGCAATGTGCCAGGCGATTGCTTCTCCTTCTCTATCTGGATCAGGCGAGAGGTAGACAACGGCGCATTCTTTCGCTGCTTTTTTTAAACGTGCTATAACCGTTTTTTTTTCCGGAAGCGGCTTGTAGGTAGGCTCAAAGTTTTTCTCTACGTCAACGCCGAACTCATGGGAAGGCAGGTCCCGAATATGCCCAAAAGAGGACTCAAACTCGAAATCAGATCCTAAAAATTGGCGCAAACTTTTAATTTTTGCAGGAGACTCAACTATGATTAGCTTTTTTTCTTTACTCATAATCTCTAATAATTTTTGGCAAGTTTATAGTCTAGGGTAACGTATTTGCCTAATTTTTAGAAAATCTTTTTTTACCTTTTAGGTTGTCTGATCTACTCTGTCGTAAAAAAGAATGTAAACATCTCTTTGAATTTGGCTCATAGCATAAGAGGCAGAAACCGAATATACGGTTTCATCATTTTTGCATACAAAGCTGGTAGGTTCTCCTGAAATTGCATCAACGCTTGTTAAATCTGTAACGAAAGTGAAAAAATGGCCGTCTTTAATAGCATTTCCTCTGTGAATGACTGCACTGCGTAGCAGATAGATAGCTGGTGAAGGTTTGTCAACAAAAGGAACTACGAGTCTAAATGGAGTTTGTATCTGGAATGTTCTTTTCCTCTGAGCATCGTCAAACCTATTGATGCTGAGAAGCAGACAGGCAGGGGGATTTCTGACAAGGGATATGCTTCGTTGAATAAGAATATCATCATACTTAGCTTTGAGAAATGCTTGTTTCCTGTCAACTCCTGCATCTCCATCAAAGAAAGCTTTGTTTTCTGTTTGATCTGCGATTTGTTCTTTGTCTTTTTCAACAGAAAATGTATCCAAGAATCCAGTGAACATTTGTTGAAGAGAAATTGTTGGTGGAACAGGAACTGGCAGGGATATTGGAACGTAAATATGTTTAATAGGGCGAGGAGTATCAATTTCTTTGATACGGATCTCCTCAATAGTTAAAGGCTTTTGTTCATCAGCTTTTTGGGTTTGTTTTTGCCGCACACTTTTTTCTTCTAGTTCTGGCGTCATTTCACCTAAAAGATCGGGCAAACAAAGTGCGTTGATAAGCTCGGTGGGATCTTCTTGAGAATGGCTTATGATGTATTTGTAGAAAGGAGATTCGGTTTTTTTGAAGGAGTCTACAAAACAGGTAAGAGCAGAATCTTTTGAAAGAGGAGAAAACTTTCCATTGGGATCAGGATTTTTTAGGTCTTGGAATAACGTAAGGAGTTTTTCAACTCTCTTTTTTGCTGAAAGAATACCTGCTTTTGCTGCCTCTTTGGTCTCAAGTTTGCGCAACAACTTACCAGCAATTTTTAGCTCGCTTTGTGTTACTCCTTCGGGCAATTTTATCTGGAGAAGCTGCTTCTTAATCTCTTCTCGCTCTTTTGAGGAAAGATTGTAGGTTAATTTATCCTCTAGGTATATGAGTTTATCTGCACGTGTTTTAATCTCATTCATAGAGAGTCGAAAAGTGTTGAGAATAGTCTTTCTTTTATGCGTGAGATCGATTATTTCCTGGTCAAGCTTTGACACTCGTTCCACGACTTCATTGATGCTCGACTCTAACATTTCTTTCAATCGTGTCGAAGCGCAGGCTGCTTGGACAAAGGAGTCTAGATAGCACCAGTTTCCTTGATTGACAATTCCCCTTCCCTTTAAGGGATCAGTAGGATTAAGAGACAATGCCTCCTTCTTTACTTGTCCTTTAGGAAGAGTGGAAGTTGGCGCTGGAGGAATAGAGAAATCAGAATGTGCATCATGACCTTGTTCTGAAGAAGAATGAGGATAGATGTCTTGAAACACGCTTTCAATTTTTTTTTCGGTTACGGGATCAAGTCGGGCGCGTCTTAACTTTAGGCGACGATACCAAAGCTTTGCATTAATCACCTGTTTTGGGTCGGTCGTTGAAGGAACTGGACCAAAGTGTTCCAGGGCTACATTTAGAAGAGTATCTACTGATTCAGGATTAAACCCCCCTAAGCTAAACACTCTTTTGATGGATTGCCAAAGAGTAAGATTTTTTTTTAAAGCAGCCGCGAGGAAATAGTTATCACCTTCATGATCTATATAGAACACTGTACTTTGGTCTGTTTTGTCCCAAGGTATTGGAGAGGTGGCGAGTGTTGCAAAAGTTCTTGCTGGATTAAGTTGCATAGGTTTTTCTCAAAATTTTAATAAAAAAAAAGCCCGCGCCAGTTTTGGCTGGCACGGGCTTTTATGATTTCCCTT
>PMZB01000182.1 GCA_003170575.1 Chlamydiia bacterium
ATCTTGACTAATTCCTGAAAAATTGGTAATTTAAAATTTTCACAAACCATTAATACAAAGGAGTTGAAAATATGGCAAAAAATACAATGGACGAAAAAAGAAAAAGCTACAGGAAGCTGGCAGACGCTTGCAAGAAATAGCCGCAACCGTCCCACTTGGTCGTAACAATCCAGGAGTTCGCCAAGATCTTAAAACAATAGCAGCAATCCAGGACACTTTTTTCGATAGCTTGGATGCGATATTTAAAAAACCACAAAAGCCAGAAGAGGAAGAGTAACCCTACGGACCCGGAAGGGACCAATTCGTACCGTGTCGCTTATCTCGGAGAAGATCAAGATTCCGGTTGAGCAAACCATAGCAATCTACCAAAAGCTGACTCCCAAGATCAAGGAAATGAAGGCTCTGGGGATGAGCTACGGGAGATTGCGGCGAGCCTGGGAATCGATAAGAAGACGGTGGGGAAGGGCTGAAGGTTCAAATTGTGACTGAAAGTAGTCTTTACTAGGCAAGTAAGTGGGCTGCGGAAACTGCACATTTGGAATCTAGCCCCAAAACTTTCCTTGAAAACTCAAGCTTATCATCTTCACCAAGCTTATTAGCCTCTATTTTATGCATCAGATTATCATAACACTCTTGGATCTCATCCTTTGAACTTTTCATTTCGAAATGAATTGTTTGGCAGCCATCGGAACCACAATTGGCATATATATAAAAATCTTTCTCGAAAGGAGGCTCAAGGAGTAACGTTAATGAAAATACCGGCAAAAACGATGTCGGAGCAAGCTTGGTACCATTTTTGGTGATAGCGCTGAAGGCCATTCCATATAATATTCTTGAATCCCATATATTTGGATCCTTCGCAAAAACCGCTAATTCAGACGGCGCTCCCGGAAAGCTCAGGATATTTGCATTCAAATACACATCTCTAGCAATTCCAATGCCTTCGTTTCTAAGAATTATTCCAGACTCAATGCAGACTCTTCGCCCCTCAACGACACTGACAGGCTTGATTTCATATCTATGAATGATTCTGGGCTGCGGCCTCTTACCAAACATCCCCGACAAGATATCGTGAGGAACTTTAACAAAGCTTGATCCGGCTCGCATATAATAACTCAATGTTTTTATTTCTTGATGAGGAGCCCAATCACTTTTAGGGATCAGGGATATTACATATCCACAACCGCCAGATGCTTCTATCGAGTGGTTCCTCACTCCTGGATGAGGAGCCAGTGTACGACCACTGACACACCCTTCTAACCAGCTCTTAAACCTCTTCGGATTTTCTATTGGCATTTTTGAGTGAGCTACATCGGCTCCATCTTCTTTTTTTGTGCATCGTATACCCCAAACAATCACACCACCTTGCGAGTTACCAAAACCTGAAATAGCAACTCCAAAATTATTTAGATCATCTTGCGAGAGCTTAGTGTTTTTCCCCCTATCACTGGACTGTTTAAAATCTAAAAACAGTTCTTCAGAGACAGCGTTTTCAATAAATTCATCGATAGCCTTTACACCTTCGTCCACTATCTTGTTAAATATAAAAGTTGCTCTACCCATTTTCTTGGCCTTCCTCCCAATTCAGACGAACCAGAATATCCAAAGGATGTACAGAGTTTTGTTTCATTGTCATACGGTCACAGTCCAGATTAAGATTTCTATCGATCAAACGGTAGCACTTTACCAAAAGCTTGCTCCAAAGATCAAGGTGATGAAGACTTTGGAGATGAGTTACCGAAAAATCTTTACTGAAAATTAGCGATTCAGAAAGATAAGCGCTAGATACGACTTATTTACCACCCCGAGGTCTTTTTCATGACAGAAAATACTTTACAAAAACAGTTAATTCCGCTCATCAAAAAATCGCCTCGCAGTGATGAACACAAGGCTATAATGTCTACTATCGAGTACCTAAAGAATCAAGGAACCATCATTATGCACCATACATACGAGCCGAATGGCGTTAACACAGCCCCTGACTACTTGCTTAATCTTGGAGCATATTCAGTGTTAGTGGAAATAAGAAATTCCGGGAATGGTTTTATCAGCTTACCCGACAAAACCTATAACAAAAGAGACTCTTATGAGTCTTCAACTAATGCGATGCTCGAAAAAATCGTTACTTTCGTGCAGGAGTGGATAGGACCATCTGAAACAGTTATTGTTACATTCACAAGCCTAATTCCTCTAGAAANNCATAGAAGCAAGTTTGACAAATTATTACGCAGGAAAAGTAGAATATTCCACCGTAAAGTCAATTCTTTGTGCCAGCTTGTACTCTCCTGATCCTATTGAGCAAAACAAACTAGAAAACCAAGCAGTGTACATCTTGAATAAAGCAATAAAAGAAAAAGCTAAAAAGCTAGCCCACCTACAAAAAGAAAAATGGCTCGTTTTGATCAATACCCATCCTCTTTTAGATTTTGAACTATACACAATCGCTCTTAGAGAAATCAACAAGCGACTACTGTCAAATCTTTCAAGAATTTTCATCGTTTTTGAAAAAGGTACTATAGAATTGCCACCCGTGTAAACGTTAGAGTTAGCCATCTGGAAAATCCTGAAAAATAACACTCGCTAAAATCCCTTATTTTATTCTGCAGTCATTTTTAGCGAAAATGGTTGAGTTTTTATATGTTATTTAACAGTTTGCATTGGAG
>PMZB01000175.1 GCA_003170575.1 Chlamydiia bacterium
CACCTATTCTATCCTTACTAAAGAAGATCTGCTTTCCTCATTCTTCAAAGATCTCCACCCTCCACTTGGAATTTTCGCAGCTCTAGGAAACCATGACTATGGTACCTATGTGTCTTTGGATAAAACTGGACAGCCTGTTTGTGCACCTGCGCCTCTGCACCCTGTACTCCAAGGATTATGCCGTCTTTTTGGGGGCTCTTCGCATAAAAAAGAGCGCGCCTCTTCTCCCCTCCCCTTTCATCCAGCCTTGATGGCTTTTTATAAGAAAAATGACATACAAGTGCTTCATAATGAAACAGTCCAAATTGGAAGAGGAGGAAGCGTACTCAACCTTACTGGGCTTGGGGATATCATGGCAGGGCATCTTCGTCCTCATGATGCGTTTAAAAAATGGGATGTGCGGTATCCAGGCATTGTTTTTGGTCACTCCCCAGATTGCTACGCGCATATACGAAGCTATCCGGGAGATCTCTGTCTATTTGGGCATACGCATGGAGGCGGAATTTTCCTCCCTTTTTGCTGGAAACGAATCACTCCTTTGCGCGACACGTCGCTCAGAAGCGGCCTACACATACGAGATGGAAAGACTTTATTTATCAGCCGAGGCTTAAGCGCTACTTTTCCTTTCCGGCTTTTTACGCCACCGCAGCTTGGCTTTTTTACCCTGAAACGGGGAGGCCCTGCCCGACACCCTGTTCTGGCTGAAGAACTTATTGCAGAATCCATCCAGTCAGTTGGTCTTGCCACCTCACGAGTCTCATCCGATGAGTGATACTCTTTACAAGCTTGTGATCGCTTATGACGGCACTTCATTTTCAGGCTGGCAAATTCAACCGAGGGGCGATTCTATTCAAGGCTTACTTGAAAAAGCCTTTCACACCATAACCAAAGAAGAGTGCCGCGTTATAGGATCTGGTCGAACTGACGCAGGCGTGCATGCTTTAGGACAGGTTGCACACGTAAGGCTGAAACAAAAGAGAGAGCCGCATAAAATTAAACACTCCCTCAATGGACTTTTACCGCCCGCCATACGAGTCAGATCTATTGAGGAAGCTCCAAAATCCTTCCATGCACAGCTCTCAGCCAAGATAAAAGAATATCATTATCATATCTGCCTTGATGAGGTTGTACTCCCCTTCGATAGGCCCTATGTATGGCATCTACGAAAAACGCTGGATATACCTCTCTTGAAAAAGGCCGCAGCCCATTTTGTAGGCACACACGACTTTGCTGCGTTTGCCAATGCACCGGGAAAAACGTCGAAAAAGCCTTCCACCACACGCACCATCTCCCGCCTTGATGTCATTGAAACTCCCCAGGGGATTCGTCTTGAATTTGAGGGAAATGGATTTCTCTACAAAATGGTACGCAACATCACAGGAATGCTTGTTGCAGTAGCATCAGGAAGGCGCCACATCGCAGACATCCATGCTACACTTCTCTCCAAAGATCGAAAAAAAGCAGAGCGAGCTGCGCCTGCACAAGGTCTTTTTCTTGTGAGAGTGTCTTACTGAAGAGGTTTCGGTTTTTTTAGTTGGTTAATGGCAATGAGCAGCCTGGGATCTAGATCGTTGGGGTCTTGTTTTTCAACCTCATTCACCATCTTCACCATCTCAAGGATAGTTCCATTTATGTTTTCGTCATAATATTTTTTTGAAACAGGTTTTTTCCCTGCGCGTAACATCAAAGCTGCAATGTCAATAGCATAGTCTGTCTTTCGTATTAGGTCGTTTTCTTCATTTTTGTAGAGAGCCCAGAGAGCATCGCAGGCATCGCTTATTTTGCCTGATTTTACAAGTGGAGCAACGATTTTATCGTAGGCTTCAGGCTCACTACCAATGATTTTATTTCCTTCGGCTACTCGTTTTTGAATAAAGGTTTCGTTTTTCTGCGAATTTTTCAACTCATCTGGAGCGATCCTTAAGTAAAAAAGAGATTTGTCATCCTCTCTAAAGGTATACTTCACATACTCCTTTTCTTTACTTCGAGAAAAGCTTAACTTGCCAAAAGTTCCTTTTGTCTCCCCAAACAGTAATAGTGACATTAACCAAGACCCAGGATTTTTTGCACTAGGAGTACCCTCTTCATGTCCTTTCTTCAAACTGTCTGCTTCAACACCCGAAGAGAAGACAGTGCTTATCGCCTTTACAGCACCCATGAACCCATTTTTAACTGACTGAAGGTGACTGATAGGCTTGTGTCTGCTCTGTAGTACGTGCATGACAATTCCTGTAATACCTAAGGCAAGTCCCAAAACTACAACAGCTCCTCCCACAGCCCAACCAACTGGGGAGCTTACTAAGAATGCAGCTATGGCAACTATAGCGCCAACCACAGCGACCGCAGTCCCAAAGCTCACTAAGAATCGCCCAAAATTCTTAATCGTTCTCTCATGATTTCGTACACTTTTTAGCTCTGTCATAACTTGACTTGAGACGGAACTAGGGGTGATTTCATGTTTTACAGGAGCGATTTCTCCAGGCTGAGGCGCAGCAGCGGCGGGGGATACAGCACTTGTCATACATACCTCTTATTTTTCATCTCTTGGGCAGCTTGTTTTACAGCTATGTGCTTCGGATCGTGCCCTGCTTCATCAATAATGATGTCGAGGATTTTTTCAGCTTGGTTCTCATTCTTTGCCTTCATGTAACAATCTGCAGCCCGAAGAGCCCAGGACATATCCTCTTCCTGCACTTCAGAGGCCATAAGAAATGCAATGCCTGCTGCATTAAAATCTTGTTTTCGCTCTTCTGCTAGGCCTAAACTGATCCAAAAAGGGGCCACCACGCCATTAAAAAAAGTAAGCAGTAAAAATATGTCAGCAGCACTTTCATATTCTTGGCGCTCGAAAAACTCTGACCCATGCTCGAAAATGATGAGCATATCCTCATCAGAGAGGCCAATCTCATCCTGAACGCTTGCTTCCGAAAGGCGGGAAGACTGAAGATTGGCAGCAAAAGTTGTGATCTTTGTGGGATCGATTTTTGTTAAAAGCCCTGCTTGGGAAAGCAGCTCAATTCCATGCTTCATACGTGCAGAGTATTGATCAAATGAGGCCACAAGAGCTTTCCGGAGAGCGTCTGCAGCTTTTTTTTGCTCTTTGACGCGTGTAGCATATGACTTTTTTCCATCACGTATGGATTCTTTAGCCGCGTCTTGCGCTATTTGATTAATATCATCATACACTTCATTTATCTGTAGGGCTTCCATCACAGTCATAAGCAAACACCTCCATTGAATTACCGAACCAATACCACAAATGCTCAAAAGATAAAAATGAAAAAGACATTGTATCTTGCCTGTTACCGTAAACGCATCCTATTCCATAAGTAGTAGGTAAAGGTTTTGTAAAATTATTTTACCACAGAGACCACAGAGCACACAGAG
>PMZB01000171.1 GCA_003170575.1 Chlamydiia bacterium
ACTTGAATATACTTTCTGAGTTCCGAAAGTCGTTTCATCACTTTTTGGAAAACAGATCTTTTTTGCATACACTCCCCCTATGTTTTGAGATATTTTTCAGTGGAAGACAGGAAATACTCACTCTATTGAGCAAAAATGCTCAATGCATTGAGTAAAACAATACCTTTGTGCCTTGCCGGCATATTTTAAATCTTGATACATTGCCGTGGCGCAGCGTTTTCTCTCTTGAAGCATGGAAGGCAGTTTTTATGTGCAATGAAATAGGTGGTTATTTTTCTAGTAGAGAGCGTCCCTATGTAGTAGGCGCGTGCCAAGGAGCATCTTTCGCCGCACAAAAAGCATATTATGCAATAGGAAGCTTCCTGAATGGAGTCAATTGGCTCGATAAACAAGTACGTGTTCTTGGTGAGCCATATATTCCTCCTTCTGCGATGGGTACTACAAGAGCTTTTGCACGAATGATGCCTTATCTAGGAATTGCTTATGCACTTCCAGCTATTTGTGCATGGACTTTGTATGGCGGAATTGTTGCTTATGCATTTCTAACCAACTCAACATTAGACACGAACTCTCTTTCAGATGCCGAAAATGCGATGAGCGTGGCCACCATTATTTCCGGAACACAAGATATCAGAAATGGTGTTCGAGAGTGGCGTGTTTTTAAAATTGGATGGGGACTTTTAAAAGTAACAGGGGCTGGTTATGTTCTGTATCGGAAATTAGGATAGTTTGCTTTAAGGTCCTTTAGGCTCCCCATACTCAATCTCTAGCTTTTGCAAGCGGCGCATAACGTCGCGGGCTGTGGCAGCATCGTCGAACCGATATTCTTTGGCCGCTTGTTTCATGGCAGCTTCCCATTCTTTAATCCCTTTCCGGATCGTGTCTAGGGAAGGAACTTCCTCTTTGACTGCTTCTGCGGGAATTTCCTCGAGCGCCATCTCGATAAGCTCTTTTTTCCTGAAGGCATTTTTGGGAGTAATGCCATGAAGCGTATTATATTCTTCCTGGCGTATGCGGCGAGCGGTTGTGACATCGATTGTCTTTTGTATAGACTTGGTAATTTTGTCAGCATACATGATCACGCGACCCCGCACGTTGCGTGCAGCACGTCCACAGGTCTGTGTCAGGGAAGTCTCTGAACGCAGAAACCCTTCTCTATCCGCATCCAGGATGGCAACAAGAGTGACTTCCGGAATATCAAGCCCTTCGCGCAAAAGGTTAATTCCCACAAGTACATCAAACACATCTGTGCGGAGCTCATGCACGATACGCAGGCGCTCCAGGACATCAATGTCTGAATGCAGATACTTTGCTTTGACACCAAGCTCTGCAAGATAGGAGGAGAGCTCTTCAGCTAGCTTTTTCGTAAGCGTTGTGACAAGGATTTTTCCTCCCTGTTCTATTTCTTTACGAATCTCCTCAAGGCAGTTATCTACTTGCGTTCGAGCGGGGCGCACTTCAATGACTGGATCCAGCAAGCCTGTGGGCCGTAAAATCTGCTCTACAATGGATCCTCCAGCCTGTTCTATTTCCCAGGAAGAGGGAGTTGCAGACACATAAATTGTCGGACCCATGCGTGCGCACACTTCATCAAAGGTGAGCGGCCTATTATCAAATGCAGAGGGTAGACGGAAGCCATATTCGATGAGCGCTTCTTTGCGCGACCGATCCCCAAAGTACATAGCTCCAATCTGTGGACAGGTTTGATGAGACTCATCTATGATAAGAAGAAAATCTCTCGGAAAATAGTCCAGGAGGCAGGGAGGGGGGTCTCCCGCATGCCTTTGGCTAAAATGGCGTGAATAGTTCTCTATACCATTACAAAAGCCCACTTCCTTAATCATCTCAAGGTCATACATCACGCGCTCATGCAACCGATGGGCCTCTGTGAGTTTGTTAATGCTTTGCAGATAGTGATATCGCTCTTCAAGCTCTGCGCGTATTGTATGAACTGCCTTTTCACGCACTTCTTCGGGGGTTACGTGGTGAGATCCGGCATAAATAGTCACTGCTTGCTGATTTTGGATCTTTCTTTTCGTGATCGGATCAAAAAGGCAAATACTCTCTACCGTTCTATCAAAGAACTCGATCCGTACAGCTACTGCCTCCTCATACGCTGGAAAGATCTCCAGAATGTCTCCTCGAGAACGAAATGTGGCTCGTGTCAGTTCAGTTTCAGTCCTGGTATACTGCATCTCCACAAGCTGGAGCAAAACTTCATCCCGTTTTCTGCTCTCGCCCACTTCCAGATGCAAATTCATCTTCCTGTAATATTCAGGAAGGCCTAGGCCATAAATGCAGGAGACAGAGGATACGATAATCACATCTTGTCTCTCAAGAAGGGAGCGCGTAGCGCTTAACCGCATGGTGTCGATTCTGTCATTGATCGCAGCGTCTTTTTCGATGTAGGTATCCGTGCGCGGAATGTACGCTTCTGGCTGGTAATAGTCATAATAAGAGACAAAGTACTCGACAGCATTGTGTGGGAAAAAGGAGCGAAACTCCTGATAGAGCTGCGCAGCAAGCGTTTTATTGTGTGCAATGACAAGGGTTGGCTTAGAGGAGTTTGCAATAACGTTTGCCATGGTAAACGTCTTTCCAGAACCTGTCACGCCCAAAAGCACTTGAGCTTGAATGCCTTTCTTTATTCCATCAGAAAGTGCTGCTATTGCCTCTGGCTGATCTCCACAAGGCTTATAAGGCGTGACAAGTTGAAACATTACTTATTCTCTTTGGGCAAAAAATAGGGATCAAAATGAAACCCTATGTGTTGTTCTTCCTGCAGGTGTTCAATCGGCTCTCTCTTTTGACGAGAGCGATCAAACGTCCTTGTAGGATCCATAAAAAAGCGTACTATCTCGTCTGTGACAAGCTTTCGAGCTTCCTGATGCTCTCTCACCACATTCCAGATAACTTCTATGGCCTTTTTCTTGACCTCCGATGTCATCATTCTTCCTGCACGATATTCGTGGGCGATATGTTTCAGCTCGGCATCATCATCCAGAAAATAGAGCAAGTAGTGATAAGGCACGTCAACTGCAAGGTTAGCTCCCTTTTCAATATGTTCCTGCTTGGTTAAGCCCCCGCCAGAAAAAGCCTTCTCTCTAATCTTTTTGGTAATTGCTTCATGAGAGTCGCTCAGAAAAATGACCTCTTTGCCTCCTGTTGAGCTTGCCTTGCCATGGGCCTCTTCCAAACTTGGCAAGAACCTAGACTGAATTGTGGAAGGCTTTTTAAAGCCAAGCTTTTCTGCTATTTCTCTAGCCATACGAAAGTAGGGATATTGATCTATGGCCATAGGCACTAAGCAATGGATATTGTCCCCTTTAAACACATTTTGGAAGGACGTGCTAAAAGCAGGCGCTGCTTGAAAACAAGGCCAGGAGATCTGTCCCACGCTGTTATTAAGATCAAGGCCATAAATGCCGCGGATCATGTTGCCAGAGGTTTGATTCATGATCAGCACAATATTTTTGTACAGCGACCCGCCAACAGTCTCTAGATTAGAAAAAATCCAAGTTTTATTCGGGTTAAACCCGCATGCAATAATGTCCCTGGTGTTTTCCTTAGCCAAACGATTTGCCTCATCCAAGGAGAGCGTAGGCTTAAAATAGAACTTCTCGTCATCAGTCATCTGACAAATGACAATTGCGTCAAACGCATCCTGCAGGTATTTCGTGAACATGAAAGGCACCATGTGGCCAAGGTGGAGCGACTCCGAGCTTGGGCCGCGCCCTGTATATAAATATATTTCCTCGCCTCTTTCAAATGCATCTAGAGCCACATTTAAGTCTTTATGGGAAAAAAATATGCCCCGACGCAGCCATGGGTGGGCCTTCACTTTGGTTACTTTTTCAAACCTGCGCACCAAAGCGCCGTCAATAGGTTGACAGGCAAATTGGTGGATCAGCTTCAAGTAATCAATACCTGTGGTGGTCGTTACCTCCCAGGGAGTAACTTTTGTTGTTTCTTCAAGTGGTTTTTCCATACAACTCCAATAAATTTTGTTTTTGTTGATGATAGCAGAAATCGAAATAGGAAAACGAAAATTGCGGGCTTTACGCCCACCAGAAGAACGGGAAGTGAAAGGAGCCAAGGATACAAAACATACAGTCTCATAACGCTTAAGAAAAAATATTATATCATGTTTCAGGAAAAATTCCATACTTTTCTGGAATCGGGCTGAAAGAGTTTGATTCATCTGTCATAATCTAATATCTTTTTTTCCCTTGTTCCAATTTATAAGAGGAGAATTCATTTATGAAAAGGCCGTAACGTACAAGCTCGTTCTTAAAAGGGTTCGTAATTTTTTTTTACCACAGAGACCACAGAGCACACAGAGAAAGAAAAAAAATGTTTTTTATTTCTCTGTGTGCTCTGTGGTCTCTGTGGTAA
>PMZB01000176.1 GCA_003170575.1 Chlamydiia bacterium
TCCTTACATACTCAATTTTAAATTATATTGTCAAGAAATTTCTATAAAGTTATACACAAAAAACCTGTTTTCTTATTATTTCTTAGTGTTATGGTTTTTCCACCATAAAACATCAGGAGATCCTATGAAGAGATTGATTATTTCATTATTGGTCATAAGTTGCATGTCATGCATCGCTGAGAGTGCACAGACAAAATTTTCACCCAAAAATGAGCTCTTGCCAGTGATAAAAGGGGGAAAATCAAAAAAATGGAAACCTCAAACTGAACAAACGAGCATACTTCGTGTTACCAAGAGACATGGAGAAAAATGCATGATTGCTGTCTATCCAGACGTACGGATTATGACAGTATTGAGCGGCCCGGACCAAGGTATACAATTCATTTTAAGAAAAACCCATGGGTCACACATAAAACCACAAGACGCCTCCCAAAAGATATCCTATAAAAATGGTCATAAGACAATGATCCATAGATACAAGTGGGGAAAAGTCATCACTGAGAAACACACTCAAGAGATACAAAAGAACTAAGCCTCAAGAAGGCGTCTAAAGACAGCTCCTCAGGCCGTGCCTGAGGAGAGATGACTGCTTTCTCAAGAACAATCAAAGCCTGTGTTCTTCCCAGAAGTGTACTCAGCTGATGCAGCATCGTCTTTCGCTTATGGGTGGAGATCTCTCGAAGAAGCTTAAAAAAGTTCTGTTCCTCTTTCTCAGGTAAGAGTGGTTTAGGTAAAGGCTCGAATATAATCACTGCAGAGTCAATGCTGGGTTTAGGCCAAAATGAATTTTTCGAGACAATAAAATCAAGGGAGAGGTTGCCGCAGTACGCAAGAAGCAAGGGTAAAAGTCCGCCTTTTTTTGCAGTCAGGCGATATCCAGCTTCTTTTTGCACCATAAGGATAGCCTTGGAAAAAAGATGACGAAAAGAAAGCAGCCACTCGATGATTGGAGTGGTCAAGTGATAGGGAAGGTTTGAGACAACGCTAATCTTGTCCCCTGGAAAATGATCATGACAGATTGCCTCTAATGAACACTGCAGAATATCTGCATGCATGACAGCTAACTCTGGCGACAACCGTGTGAGCGCCTTGGCAAAGTCAGGATCCTTTTCAACTGCGACTGTCTTGTGTCCATTTTGCAGAAGCGCTTCTGTCAAAACTCCGGGCCCTGGACCTATTTCAAGCACGTTTTTTCCAATGACATGCCCAACAATTTTTGCTACAACATTACCATCAATTAAAAATCTCTGCGAAGAAAAGCGTAAGGGATTCTTATCGATAGAAAGTAAAAAATCACGCAACTCCGAAGGTCGATACAGCGGCATACTTAAGTTAATTTTTCAGCCATGTGAAATGGCTCAAAAGAGAAAAGCTCTTCAGAAGAAAAAAGGTGTTTTACCTGATATTCTTTATAAAGATCAGCAAATAATTCTTTTGTTTTCACATCTATCTCTGGTTGCGCAATCTCGGCACGAAGATCCTCCTCAATATCAGCAAGAGGCGGTATGGGTAATTGCTCTTTTGAATCCATCACATAGAACCTCCACCCTTTTTGGCCGTTTTGTTTGCTTACAAAGGGCATAGGTTCAGAAGAGGATCCTGTTTTTAGTTTGTTCAAAATGTCATAGATATGGGGAGCGAGTTCTTCTTTCTCAGAGCGAAATTGCTCGGAGCATGTAACTTCAATCGTACCTGGTACTTTTTTTGCAATCTCCTGAGGTGCAAGATGCTCTTTCTCCAGCATTTTGTACACTGAATCAGCCACTGTCTTGGGGCATTCACCCTCTTTTGCTCTTAGGGAAACAGTTCTCCAATGAAGGGCTTCTCGAGAAAACTTCTGGTGAAGTTTTGTTTCATAGAGAGATCGAACACGGCTTGGGGAAATAGCTGCAAGCACAGGAATCCGGACTTGGAAATAGAGAAGCCGGCGCATCAAAATATCCGCCTTAACCATCTCTTGAATATCATGAAGGGAAAAACCAGATTCATAGAGGTTTATCATGACTTCGGGCCCAAAAATGTCTTCCAGCTCTTGCCGGATGTCCCCATTTGACACAGGAAACTGGCGCTCTTCTGCCCAGGCAAGAACAAGCTGCCTATTGACAAGATCTTCGAAAATGTTTCTCCAGTGAGCCTTGTAAAATTCATAGCGTGCTGCTGGAGAATTTCTCTGTTCTGGAAGGTTTTGGTAAAAAAGCATGTCAAGCTTTTTCACCACATCCTGCACTGTTATAACCTGGTCGCGCACACTAGCCAGAATGCGATTTTCAACAATAATCCCTTGCTTGGCCGGGTTCTCACAAAACCCGACTCCACTTACACACAGAAGAGAAAGAAGAAGATATCTGAACATACACACCAAATAGACTGAGGAATTGGCTTTACAGCCAATTCGATAAATAATTCGGGAACGGGCACAAAGCACGCATCCTGTTACCCACAACTTGCGTAATATAGGATACGCACATGAGTACGAAAGCGCAAAGCAGTATACACTGAAGAAATCATTTCCGGCGAAGCCTAACAGAAAAGAACCCATCCATATCTTTTGAAGGAAGTGAAGAAAAAGGCGGGTTCACCATCTCAACAGGGAAATTTTCTAAAAACCAACTCAACTGATCCTCATTTTCATCGCGCAAGATGCTGCAGGTTGCATAAATCAGGCTCCCGCCAGGCTTCAGATAGAAAACTCCTTCAGTAAAAATAGCTCGTTGCTCTTGCAGAAGAGAGGAAAGAGTAGCTTCCGAAAACTTCCACTTGAGGTCCGGATTTCGCCGAAGAGTCCCAGTGCCAGTGCAAGGCACATCAAGCAATACCCAGTCCATCTTCCCCTTCAGTCTGCTAAGCTTTTCCTTTTCCTCAGGGTAAATAATTTGCATGTTTTGAACTCCAGCTCTGCAAAGCCGCTTTTTGGCCTCATCTAAGGCGCTTTTTCGCACATCATACAAAAAAATCTGCCCCTTCCCGTTCATGCGGTGTGCAAAGGCAAGTGTTTTTCCACCAGAGCCAGCGCAATAATCCAAAACTTGATCTCCAGCTTTCACCTCAAGAAGGCTTGCAACTTTCTGGGATCCTGCATCTTGCATCTCGAAGAGCCCCTCTTTAAATTCTTGAAGCTGGGCAAGGTTTACCCTTCGATTCAGCTTCAAGGCAAGAGGCGCTTCCTCAATCTCTTCACTCTCAATCTCATAGGCACGAAGCCTTTCCTGAACAAAAGCCCTTGTCGTTTTTATGGGGTTAACACGGATCGTGATCGGCGCTTTTTCATTGCACGCAAGGCACACTTGTTCTGTTTCATCGGAAAATGACTTTTGCAATACTTGGAAAAGGTTTTCTGGAAAGCTTACCCTCACATGGGGAGGAAGGTCTTTTTGTGCAGGAAACTCTTGCTCCA
Organism: Chlamydiia bacterium; assembly: GCA_003170575.1. Taxonomy (GTDB): domain Bacteria; phylum Chlamydiota; class Chlamydiia; order Chlamydiales; family FEN-1388; genus FEN-1388. The sequence goes on from PMZB01000176.1 coordinate 3,395, forward strand.
GAAGGTCGAAAAGAGAAGTCCCCTCCTTGACGAGCGCTTCAATCAGCAGCTTCCAGCGAAAATATTTGTAGATACGCTCCACAATAAACAGCCTGTCTTTGGATCCAAGCTGCGGATGATGGCGGAAGTACAGGCTCACAAATACGTCGATCGGACCTTTTTCCAGATCAAACGTTTTTAGCAATTCCAAAAAATGATGTTGACGAAAGAGAACTGATTTAGAGATCATATAACTACTCAGGGACTGGAAAAAAATAACTTAACCGATTCGATCTGGCTGCTCGAATATTGATCTGTTGACGATCCCTCCTCGTCCGTAGAAAAAGCTACGAACGTCGTCACGATCGTCAACATCTCAACGGCCTCGCTCATCCGAATCGGCTAACTTATTGTTTCCGAGTCCCTTATTTTTGGAATATATGATACAAAATTTTCTATTAAGAAAAAAAGTTTATTTTGCTCTTATCGGCATTTTCCTCCTCTTTGCAGGCAGGCCATCCCTTCTTCCTTGGGTTTCACCCTTTGCGGCAGTTTTCGGCTACACATGTCTCTGGCTTGCAATTGCTGAGGAAAAAACCTTTAAAAGCCGCTTTTTTGCAGGCTGGGTCTATTTTTCCATACTCATCCTTCTGTCCACAATCTGGTTACTCTCCCACCCCTATGTCTATATTTATCTCGTCTGGATACTCCTTGCAGGACTTTTTTCTTTGCCATTTGCCCTCATCTCTGCCTTCTTGCTCCAAAGGCCGCTCTCTCCCCTCTCCATTTGCGGGTTTAGTGCTCTTTTCTCACTAACAGAGCTTTCGTTTACTCTTTTACCCTGTGGGTTCCCCTTCCTTTCTTCGGCTCTTTATTTTGCCGGGAATCCCCTCTCGCTCCAACTAGCTTCCCTTCTAGGCGAAGCAGGGCTCTCATTTTTGGTCTTTGCCACCAACCTCTCTTTTTTACTCACCTTTCAGCAAAAACGATGGTCCTTCCTTCTTCTCTTGATTCTGCTCCCCTACCTAGCTGGAGGCTTATGTTTATGGAAAAGATCTCATGAAAAGAATCTGTTCGATCAAACCCTACCACCGCTTCGCGTTGCCATTCTCCATACAAACGATGGACCAGATGTATTTGATCATCCTGTGCCTCCAGAAGCTCTTGTGTCAAAGAGCTGGAATAATGTGTTTTCGCTCCTTTCTTCTCTTACTCCAGGCTCGCTTGATCTTCTTGTGCTTCCCGAAGGCGCTATCTCCTATCCTGCTGAAGCCCCTCTTTTTCCTACTGACAAACTGCCAGCGTATCTTACCCCCCTTCCCTACCCTTCTCTTACCTCTCTTGAAATAACCACCCTTCTCTCCCAATACTTAAACACTCCCATCCTGATCGGCCTCGAAGGAAGATCTTATAAAGAGGGTAAACCCGTAAGCTATAACTCCTGCTATTTTGTCTCAAAAGGAAGAATTGCTCGTTATGACAAGCAGCTTCTGCTTCCTTTCGGAGAGTACATCCCCTCTGATAATTTCAGGAAAATCCTTGCTGCCTATGGTGTGCATGGAAGCTTTGCTCCAGGCAAGGGCCCAGTGCTGTTTCCAGGAGGAATCACTCCATCTATCTGCTACGAGGAAATTTTCTCTTTCTACACAAAAAAAGCCCTTACACTTAACCCAACGCTGTTTGTGAACATAAGCAGCGACACTTGGTTCCCCTGCCAGATGCTTGCCAAAGAACACTTTATCCTTGCCCGGCTTCGAGCAGTCGAGGCAGGCAAGCCTCTCATCCGCTCCTGCAATATGGGCATAAGCGGTACTATCGATGCACTTGGCGCTCTTGACGCAGAAAGCCCCATCTCCCCTACTTGCCTTAAAGCAACCCTTTCCCGCTACCACTACCACTCCTTTGCCTTACAATTTGACGGGTGGGAGAAGATTTTGCTCCTCTCATTTGTAGGACTTCTTCTGTC
>PMZB01000326.1 GCA_003170575.1 Chlamydiia bacterium
CCGTAATAAACTCACGCTAGACCCTCTTAAAGCAACAAGTCCTTCAACTGTATGTGAGCAACCTTCAGACCAGCCAATATTAGACCCGGAAAAAAAGCTCGAATGGAAAATGTTTTTGACTCACCTTATGAGAGGGTCCGAAGACGATGCAAGAAATACATTGGTTGATTTTCTCTCTGGCAAGGAGGTTAAAGAGACAGATGTAGTTAGGTGTAAATTTAGTGATGTTGCACACAGGATAGAGAGTGTCTTAAAGCCTTTGATACTACCAAGAATACTTGCCATACCTTCCTCCGATAAGGGGGAAGATAAGCGAAGAGTCTGGCTCTACCGCTGTTTGTCAACAATGCAAAAGGTGAGGGAACAGATTCCTTCAGGGAAGATTCTGGGAACTGAAGATAGGTTATATAATGCGTTTTATGGAATGACTCGTTTTAAGCTCTTTGACCCTGGCATAGCTCAAGAGGCATCGGTCCACAAAAATAAAGGGATAAAAGAACGGTTAGAGCGTTGGCGCTATCTACAACCTAGCATGAAGCCAAAGTATCAAACCGACAAGAGGGATGTTCAATTGTCAAGTCCACCTGTACTTCTCGAAGAACAACTGGAAGTTGCGGGAATGAATATCAAAATATCTTGTGCTCATCTGCAAGGAGATCGGCCAACTCAAGAAGATGGTCATGTTATTGGAAAAATAAACCTTTCTCAAGAAGAAATCGGATTTTTTGCCATTTTAGACGGACATGCGGGAAGCAGTCTCACAACGTTTTTACAGGTTGCTTTTACAGATGCGCTGCGTGAACATCTTGAAACTGCTGGTAAACCTTTAAAAAATTTGATGGATGGTGAAATTGAGAACTTGCTCACCACTTTTCCTGTCACACTCCAGCAGATTTGGAAGCGAAACAAAGATGAATGGGGCGGGAGATGTTTAGTTGATGACTTTGAAGATTATATAACAAAATTGTTTGCGGGATTAATTAAGAGGTATAGGTCTTCTTTTGAATTGTGTGAGGCTTCTACGCAAGCGTTGTTTATGAAAATTATAAAAGGGTTACATTCACATGAAAGTACAGAAGGAAATCAGGCTAGTCTATCAGTTCTTTTTGATTTGGTGGCGAAGGTTGTGAGCGAGGAAAAAATAAAAGTTCGGTCTTCAGATCTTATTAAAGAAGAAGAAGATTTTTTTCACAAACTCTTTCAAGACCTTAAAATAAATCTGCAGTTTGGGAAGGAACATTGGGAATATGATCCCGGTGCGGTTTTAACTATGGATCTTATTATGGACCGAACGCATGGTCCGGAACTGTGGACTCTAAACGTAGGGGATTCAGGGAGTTTAGTGGTCCAAGATGGGAGGGTATTTCAGGCAACAGAGGAAGCAACCCTTTGTGCAGATCGATTTCAGAGACAGATAGAGCATCGAGGAGGGTGGGTGAAAGAGATTAAAGATGGTGCGCTTACGTACTGGCGCGTGGGGCCTTGTGGAGTGAATGTTGCGCGAAGTATTGGAGACATGGAGCAAAAAGGGGTTTCCTCAAGGGCTACGGTCCAAAAACTAGACATTAAATTTCCCTGTACAGCTGTTTTGGGATGCGATGGTCTCTTTGACAGGTGTTCTTATCTTGAGGTAGGAGAGAAATTCATACAGAGTCCAGATAGTCCAGTGGCAGCTGCGACACTTGCTCTGGATGCATACAGTAAGGGAAGTTCTGACAATATTAGTTGCATTGTTGCCCAAATCCAGCCCAAACCACAGGAAAATGCATAATATGGCTCTACAACCAATTCAAGAGGCGAATCCTTTATCCCCTAGCGGCTGGGAAGAGTTTCAGGCTCAGTTTATGAAGGGGTCTGAGGAAGATGCAAGAAATGTGTTGCTGGACTACTTGTCTGGAAAGGTAAATTATCAGGCGAATGTAGTAGAGGTAGGCGAGTTTCCTGCTGAACCTGATGCCATGAGGTTGTCAGAAAGTTTAAGAACGCTTATACCACAAAGAATCTTAGCATGCCCTTCTAGTGCCGAAGAGTGGAAACCTTGGGTCAAAAAGTGTTTGGCAACAATTCAGGCAGTAAGAGAGGCTTCTCCCACAGCCAAGATTCTTGGCTCTGACGATAAATTCTACAATACACTTTATGGGCAAGTTCGTCTTAAGCTCTTTGATCCTGAAGTGAGGTTCCATGAACCTAAAGGTTTAGGCAAAAGACTAGAACGCTGGAGGGTTCTTGACCAATGCCGCGTGCAGCCAAGAAGTCCATCATTTAAAAGAGATCGACCTGTTCCAAATCTACTTCCATTTCTGATGATGCAAATGAAAATTGCGGGTCTTACCATTTCCATATCCCCTGCTCAGGCGAAAGGGGAGCGGTTCACTCAAGAAGATGGATGTGCAATTGGGAAAATCGTTCTTCCTAATGGGCAAGGCAAAATTGGATATTTTGCCATTATAGATGGGCATGCTGGAGCGAGTCTCACATTTTTTTTACAGAAATATTTTAAGGAAGCCTTGCGTGAACATTTCGAAATTGCGGGGAAACCTTTAAAAGATTTAGAGGATGGGGAAATTGAGAACTTACTGACAACTTTTCCTGTCAGACTGCAACAGATGTGGAGGCAAAACAAAGAAGAATGGAGCAAGATATATGTGCTCGGTGAGTTGGAAAACTTTATCGGTAAGGCGTTTGTAGAGGTAATTGATCAGTGGAAAAAAACTTTTACATTCACCGATGCGCCTATTCCTTGCCCGATTACGGCGACAGTGGAGGAACTAGAGAAGGCCGAAGCTGAGGAGGATCAACTGGACGATGAAATTGAAAAATTCTTAAATAATGAGAAAATGATTTTTCAAATCCTTGGCCAGATTACACATGAACTGGATCGACGAAAAAAGGATATTGCCCAAGTAAATCCTATTGCACCTGCATTCTTTGAGCTTGTACTTGAGGTAAGCAATGAGAT
>PMZB01000067.1 GCA_003170575.1 Chlamydiia bacterium
CGAAAAAGACGGTATAAAGTATAAAATTGAATTTAATCAGTAATAGAGCTACAATAGCTATAGAGAGAGAGCTAGACCAAAGTCACTGAGATGTGGAGAAAACTATTATGTTCGGTATGGAAAAAAAGGAGGGAAAACAAAGTGTGTTCCTCTTTGATCTTGAAAAAGAGCTAAATAAGGAAGAAAACCGGGCAGAGCTCGCGAAACGCTTGCAAACGCGTATTATAAAGTTACGGGATCTTTTGCACTCTGGGACAAAGAGGGAAGATTTTGAGAACTTGGGTATTTTATTAAATGGATATCATGCACTGGCGATTGTCCTAGCACGAGCCTCTCAAGAGTCCAAAAAAGGAACAAAATAAGAGGGAGATATTTCTTCCACTTAACAGCTGCTTGAGATAAAGAAAAGCAGGCGGATCCAAAAAAAGAAGGTTAAGTCGCTCAAAAATGCGATTTAAATAAAAACCTTGAAAATATAGAGAGCTTCCCTCTTTTTGAAGAGGAAGCAGCGTCAAGGAGGACGTTATGTCACAATTAACACCAACACCGGATCCGTGGGCCAGTATTTCACCTACCACTAAATGGCTTGCTGATAGAAAAGGTGTCTCATTTGCTGTTCTTGTCGATGCGCTTGAGACTTTGACTCAGATTGCAAAGTCGAAGATTGCCCAGATCAGGTCCAAACAAAGTGCGATGAGTATCGCAGATATGTTTGACCTGCAAATGGCAATGAACAAACTGAACCAATTCTCTGAAATGTCGACCTCAGTGATTTCGTCGATGAACAGTGCGATAACCTCTATGGCACGCAACTTGAAGAGCTAATCTTTGAGGCTTGCAGCCTTTAGTAACGTCTTTTTTCCTCCATGGGGAGGAAAAAAGATTTGGGGAAAAAAGCCCAGGGATGCTGCTCCCGCAGGCAATAGGGAGTTCTCTGGGTGGTTTTGTAAAAAGGAACAAAATCGGCTGGGTTGTTGGCCGAAATAACTGGAGACTGAAATCAATGGACCAGGAAAACGTTCTCGACTTCTTTGCGGAAGACTTTCCGCTCTTAATTGAAGCGGGTTTCGTCGCAATAAAACAGCTAGATGAGATCGCCGCGAGAAGGCTATTCAAAGCTGCAGAAGTCCTTAACCCCAACAACCCGGCTCCTCAATTGGGTATGGGATATATTGCTTTAAATAAGCTGCGAGTGTCAGAAGCAATTACCACGTTTGAGGCTATTGTGAGAAAGGATGCTGAACATCATCTTGCAAAAGCCTTGCTCGGGGTTGCTTATCTTTTGACGCAGGACAAAAAGAAAAAAGGAGAGCAGCTCATCCTTGAAGCAAGGGAAAAAAGCGATGATCCCACAATCAAGAACCTCGCTGAGGTATGTCTTGAGTGGCTCAATAAGGACCTAGGAACAAAAAACCTTCCCCCTCTGAAGGCGTCTATGTGACGCAAGAAAAGGGAGAAGAGGAAATTTAAAAATAACTCTTTTTGGTGTACACCAAAAAGAGAAGAAGGTGGGTCATGCCTGGAGAAGAACGTGAACAAAAACGGGTTGAGCCAATCAGTGGCTCAGAGCCCCGCCGTCAAGTAGAAGCTTATTCTGTCGGTGAAGGAGATGAGGAAACAGCTGTTGCCAAAGCAAAATTTGATAAAGCTGTCGAGATTGCTGATCCATCCAAGGTTGAACTACGACAAAAAGAACGAGTCGCATCTGAGGTAGCTATCACTGAAGTCGCGAAAAGAGAATCTCTTGTAGATCTTGCCCGCAAGACGGCCGAAACACCAAAAGCGCCCCCAACGATAGCTGAGATAGACGGTCAATCAACGCGCATACGAAAAGATATTGAACGGCCGCGAGCACTCTTGCTTGCTGTAGGGGATGTACCTGTAGATCCTAAGACTGTATCTCAAGTATTCTCGGGCGCCAATATGCATTTAGAGCATATGGACAGGGCACTTCGCGACGTAAGCAAGATGGTAACTGGAGTAGAAGCAGGGACGCTTGTAGATCAAGAAAAACCACCTCTGGTTCGATTCTTGAAATACTTAACAGAAAGCGACAAACGCCTTTCAACTGCAGTCGATGAAATTTCTGCATTGGATAAGTCAAAAGAGAAATTGACACCTCAACAGCTCATGTCAGTACAGATAAAGTTAAACTTTATCCAGCAAGAGCTCGAGTTCTTTTCGAACGCGTTAGGTAAAGGGCTTGACGCTTTAAAAACGATCATGAACGTTCAAATCTAATAAGGATTGCGTTCTACATATGACAGAAGAAAAGGAAAAAAAGGATTTTAGTTCAGCTTCGCTTGATACGCAGTTTGAGCAGATGGTGCGTAAGATTGAGGAAGTGGAGATAACCACAGTTAGTGGACGCATCACAGAAACTGTTGGGATGATTATACGAGCGATCGTCCCAAATGTAAAAGTAGGAGAGGTTTGTCTCGTAAAAAGAGAGGACATGGAGCCTCTCATGACTGAGGTGGTGGGGTTTACCAGTGAGGAAGTAATATTATCTCCTCTAGGGGAAATGACCGGTATTGGTCCTTCGTCAGAGGTAATCCCCACTCACCGACCACTCAGTGTGCGTGTAGGACCAAATATCCTAGGAAGGATCCTCGATGCACTAGGGCGACCGTTAGATGTGGCCACAAAAGGGCCTCTTGAAGTTACTGACTACGTGCCCGTGCTTCGAGCTCCTCCCGATCCAACTAAACGGAAAATGATCAAGGAACCCATTTCGGTTGGTATACGGGTATTTGATGGAGTCTTATGCGTAGGGCTGGGTCAGCGAATGGGGATATTTGCTGCCGCGGGAGGAGGAAAATCCACGCTTCTCGGGATGATTGCCCGTAATGCAGTCGCTGATGTTAACGTCATCAGCCTAGTTGGAGAGCGTGGCAGAGAGCTTCGTGAGTTTATTGAAAAAGATCTTGGCCCTGAAGGTTTGAAGAGATCTGTGCTTGTCATCTCCACCTCGGACCAAGCCTCACAGCTCCGCCTCAACGCGGCATTTGTTGGAACAGCTATTGCTGAGTATTTTCGGGATCAAGGCAAGTCTGTCATCTTGATGATGGACTCTGTGACTCGTTTTGCTCGTGCAATACGTGAAGTAGGTCTTGCAGCAGGAGAACCCCCTGCGAGGGGTGGATATACTCCCTCTGTGTTCTCGACTCTTCCAAAGCTTTTGGAACGGTCGGGAAACTCAGACAAAGGATCGATCACAGCCTTTTATACGATTTTGGTGGCTGGCGACGATATGAACGAACCTGTTGCTGATGAGGTTCGATCCATCCTCGATGGGCATATTATCCTTTCTGCAGAGCTAGCGCGACAATTCCACTTTCCTGCAGTAGACGTTCTTTCGTCCGCAAGCCGCGTGTTGACGTCGATTACGAACAAAGAACATCTGCAGCTGATTGGTAAGATAAGAGAAGTTCTCGCGATATATAGAAAGAACGAGCTTTTAATAAAAATAGGTGAGTATAAACGGGGCAGTGCTAAAGATGTAGATTTTGCCATTGATTATGTGGACAAGGTAAATCGCTTCCTCAAACAAGGGATCGATGAAAAATCGAACTGGCAAGAGACTCAAGCTCAGCTGAAAGCGCTGTTTAAATAAGGAAATTAAAAGGTGACCGTAGAACGTCTGCCAGCCTATCCTCTTGAAGAGGTTCTGGAGGTTAAGAACCGCCGGGTTGAAATGGCAGAACTCGTTGTGAAAGAGAAGAAAAAGCTTCTAGAGATAGAAGAGCAGAAGCTACGAGAGCGCGAGGCAGAAAGGGACAAGGTAAAAGAACACTACAAGATAAAGATGAATCAGCTTCGGCAGGAGCTTGATCAAGGCACTACGAGCGACAAGATAGTGCAAATTAAAGTGTATCTTAAGGTTGTCCAAGAACGCCTGGTGGCGGAAGAAAAAAAAGTAAAGGATCAAAAAACGCAAGTAGATCTTGCACAAAAAAATCTGGATATAGCAAGAAACCAACTCAAGGATAGGGAGAAGGAACGAGATAAGATTGTCACTCACAGGAAGGAATGGACTAAGGAAATGATAAAAGAAATGGTGGTTATTGAGACCAGAGCAGAAGATGAGCTTGGCTCGACTATGTTTCTCACAAAGTTTTCTCAACAAAAGGGAGAAGCGCGTCGAGAGCTCCTAAAGGAACCACATGAGCGAAAAAAGGAGAGGCTATGAGTACGTTTAATCAACCATCAAGCCTTGGGCCAAAGAGAGTAGTGCCTGGAGAAGAGGTTCATCAAGAACCCGAGAAGCCAGAACAAAGACCTTCTCCAGAAAAAGTCTCTCCAACGCAACAAGGTAAATTTCTCGGTGCACTCGAGAATAAAGAAAAGAAAAAAGAGATAAAACCTGTTTCAGGCAAGGTTGAAGAGGGAGAAAGCGGAGAGGAAAGTGCTGCTGGAATTTTCGGCCTGGCTGGAAAGTCGAAAGAAAAACCTCGCAAAGGCTTAAGTCAAGGAAGCGATGAAAAAGGACAACAGCAAGATCAACCCCTTGCAGTAGCTCCTCCCCTTCCAATCGGAGCAAATGAAGAAGTAGTAGAGGAGCCTGCTGAAGGGCCAAAACCAGTTCAAGTATATGCCCCGACTGAAAATGTCAATGCACCTGTTTACACGCCTCCTAAAGAAGAAATTATGGAAATTCAACCTGAAGGCGCACTTCCTGAAGTACCTGCAGCGCCGCAAAAGCCTGTGGTAAGAGGAGAAGGAGCGGATATCTCAGGAGCACCTGTACAAAGAGGGCCTGTAGCAAGAACACCCGTACAAAGAGGAGCTGCTGCCCAACAAGCTGTCAGCCCATTTGCAGATGTATCTGAAAAGAAAGAACGTGTAGCGTTTCAGCCAATAACGTCTACGAAAAAAGAAGAAGTTGCTGTTACACCAACCATTCAGATCACTTCACAACCAGAAATAACGATAAAACCGCAGGAAGCAACTCCAGACGTAGGAGCTGCGCGAGAAGCATTGCTTGAGCTTTTTAAACAGGCTGTAGATGCCGTAGCAACCGTGGTAACAACTGCCACAACAACAACTGTTGTCACAGTTAGATATCCTCCAATCTTCGAAGGAGCCTCAATCCTTGTCACTGAGTATTCGTCAGCGCCAAAACAATACAACATTACATTCGGCAACCTCTCTCCAGATGCACGCCGCTTGATCGAAGCTGCTGGCAGTGAAACCCAACTCCGACAATCTCTCATCGATAAAGGCTACACCCTTCACATGATGACCATCGAAGCCCAACCTCCCACAATCAGTACAACAGGTACTGAAACCGCCACTTCTGAAGGCGAACGTAAAGGACAGTTCTCTGAAAAAGGAGGCCGCGGAGGAGAAAAAGGAGAAGGCGGAGCTTTGGCTTAAGACACGAGTTATGGATAAGCGCTGCTTGAACTGCCCTCGCAAACTCGGGTAGTTCAAGCTGTCCTTATCCATAACTCAGAATAAACCACCACATCAATCACAATACCCAAAGAGAAATGCTGATGCTTGTGATTTATGTGGTGGTTTTTTTATATCCATCTTCACTGAAAAATCTTTTTGTCAGAGATGCTGCCATAGCCAAGTCTGATTTATTGAGCACGATTTGAAATCGAGTATTCAGGAATGTAGGGGCAAAAATTCAACATAAAAGTTATCAAAAGCATAACTTTTGTGCAAAAAATTGATTTTCTTGCATATATGTTATCATTTTGATAACATTCATGTATGGACAAAGAAAGCAGGCTGCTTCAAATCGCCGAGGCCCAACAGGGATATTTTACAAGCCGACAAGCAGAAGCATGTGGCT
>PMZB01000228.1 GCA_003170575.1 Chlamydiia bacterium
TGATTTCGTAGCCTTATGCCCAAGCTTGACGCTTTAAAAAATTCCGAAATTATTCCTTTGTAGTATTCATACATGTTCTGTTAAACTGTAGACTGATCCAAGCGTGATATGGAAAAGCCTTGGTGTCTTCTAGGTCTAGCGGAAGGGCTTGATGGTTTTATCTTCTAGATTAGTTTTGTTTTTTTTGTTGTTTGGAGATTTTTTTGTATGGCAACTAAGCTATTTATTGGAAATTTGTCCTGGAATGCTGATGAAGAAGGGCTGAAAGTCCTTTTTGAACCATTTGGGGAAGTAATATCTGTTAAAATTATTACCGATCAGGGATCCGGACGTTCCAAGGGATTTGGTTTTGTTGAAATGAAGGACGAAGCTGCTGCTAATGAAGCTGTCCGTCAATTAAACGAAACCCCGTTCTTAAATCGCCCCCTCCGCGTCAGCCCAGCTCGTCAAGAGCAAGCGGGTGCCCGACAAGGTGGTGGAAGATCCAGTTTTGGTTCTAGAGGTAAACATGAAGGCGGTTTTCGCCGTCCCTACCGCGAATTTAGAGAAGAATCCAACGACTAATCCTCGTTAAGATTTCTTTGTTTAAAAAGCCACATCAGCTGTTCGAGTTGATGTGGCTTTTTTTTTGTGAAGTTATTTTCAGGCCCTTTTCCAAGCCCTAAAATCCTCAAGAGTGATCCGGTAGCGAGCGATGTTTCCTTCGTGCAGGCTTGCAAGCTCGACATCGATCACTGATATGAAACGAGCCTGATCATGTGCTGGGATCTGTTTGCGCGCACATTGTTCTATGTAAGACAAAGCAAATTTTGGTGCTAAATGCTCGTGAACTATGTGGAGGATGGTCTCGGCTATAATGATACGATAGCGAAACCGAAATAGATCCGGTTCGCCTATTGTTGCACATGTTGCTGAATAGAGGCGGCATGAACGTTCATAAGCCCAAGTAAAAACATCGCGCAGATATTCCACTTTATTAAGTTCGTACACAGTTAACATACTGCTTGTGTAAGTGTCTGCAGGGACATCTACGAATGAAAGGGGACATAGGTTTTTTCGGATGAATGGAATATTTGCAGCGAGGCGTGAGACCCGTTTATTTACATCTTCAAATGGTTGGAGATAGGGGAGGTGCACCATGAGAAAAAAAGCCTGCTCAAATGGGTCATGAATGGAGTGTGCCGTGTGCAGAATCTGTGTAAAGCATTCCTCAATGAGTTGAGGCACTTCTGGAAGATGATATACAGATTTGGCTATACCTACTGGAATTGTGCGAAGGCGTCCACCTGTTTCTGGATTAGCAAGGAGGTTGGCTGCGAGAAGTGCATGAAGATTGAGAATTGTGAATTTATTAATCTCGATGTGATTTGCAAAATTTATGAGGAACTCGATTGCTGCCTTGTGATTCAAGATCATCTGGGAATCTTTTACATTTTTTCCTTCAGAGGATTCACCAAGCTCGATAAGCCTTTTTGTCTCCAGCAAGGAATATGTATTTCCTTCGAGCCGGCTTGAGTTCCAGGAAAGGTCAATGAGAAGCCGATTGAAGATGAGCCGTGCATACGTTCCTGCTGGATGATGACCATCAGGTACCTTCCCCGCTTGAGCAAGATGCTCCCTTAGATGCTGTGGAAGATAAAAAGTTGTATTAGGAATATATGAATCAAGAAACTTTCGTTTGTACCCTACAGGAGTGCGAGTATGAAGTGGTAGGGTAATCTTGGCGTGCTGTGCTTTTGCCTCAGGAGATAAAGGGATAGAAATATCCGGGATAGGTTCGGCTTGAGTTATGCCTACGATATATGTTCGGCTACGAGCGTTTCCCCTTTGTTGAACCGATCCTTTTTGGCAGAGAAGCGCTAAACGTCGTTGAAGCGTGCGCTTCGGGATTGGGGGATGTAATTGCGCCATAATCTCAACCAGCTTGGCGCCATTAGGAAATCTCTGGACCGCCTGAACTATAGGGTCCTCTTCTTCGCTCCGTATTTGCCTTGTCATAACCGCCTCCTGATTTGGCGCGATTCTACCTTATCGCGCCATCTATCCTTATTATATGGCGCAATTCTATTTTCGCGCCAGAATTTTCTCTAAATTGGCGCGATTCTTTATATCACGCCAAAGCTCGAATATTGATCTGTACCAGATTGGGCTTGATTTACATCAAAAATCATAGTAAGTTTCAGTTTGACTGCGTAAATTATAATTTTCAATAGTCATATCCCTAGAGCAAGGAGAAAATTTATGACAGGACCTTCAAGCGACAGTTCTAGTTCACCAAGGATTGAGAACGTCCCTGTTGCCCCAGCTCCTCTTGCAAAAGAAGAAAAGAAGGTCGGTAGTTTACCCTTGCTCGGCTCTGAGCGTACAGTGAGCGAGCGAACAAAAGCCACACAGGGACAACAAAGGGTGATAGAGCATCTTTCTGAAGAGGCTATGCGGGAAGCGGCTTCATCTGTGGAGAAGAAAGATGTAGAGCAGCAGATCGTTGTCACTCACAAATACAAATACTATAAACCAAAAAAAGATAATGAAAAATCAGGCCACGAACTTTTAACAAATGCTACAGTTCTCAAAAGTGACTATCCGCTGGTTAGAAGAGTTATTTCTATGTGGAATACAATTGTAAATGCTCGATTT
>PMZB01000271.1 GCA_003170575.1 Chlamydiia bacterium
GTCTCTCTCTTTGGTAAAATGTAGTTACTGGGTTCAAGCCGTTTCAGATCAACCTATGGATGAAAAAATTGCTTCTATCGAGAAAACCTTAGTACAAAAATATATAAAACTCTCTCTTTCCGATTATCTCAACTCAAACTTTTCTGGGACTCTGGATGAGAATCAAATAGCGTCTTTTTTGGAAGGAACTGGAGAGAACCCTCCCCAAGCATCGAGCGATCAGCAAGCAACTCTCCGAATGGCTCTTGAGGGTATTGCAACTAATCGAACATCCTATCCTCTTCTTAGTCGCGGCATTGGAGAAAAAACTTTATCCATTCTTAGAAAAAACCTGGAACTCGATGTGTACATTGATATTTCCCAGGATGAAACCATCAAAAAGTTGCGAGACGCCCTCCTAAAACAAAAAGTCCCGCAAGAAGATATACTGAAAATTATTGAGGGTTGTATGTCAAACTGGGAGGGATTTACACGACCTAGCAAAACCAGTCCAAACCTTCTCCAACAAATTCACGGAATAAAACATCTCAAAGTATATAAAGACCCAATAACAGGAGAATTTTTGGCTGATTATGGGAAAGAAACTTTGAGAATCGGCGGAATGAAGCGTGCAAAAAAGGGTTTGCGAATCCTTCCTCGCGGAGAGCAGGCTTCGATTGTACGATACACTCCTCGCACAAAAGGGATGTCCTTCGAAGATGCCTCCTATCAACTCGATATCAACCAGGAGCTAATGGCAAGGAAGATGTTGGGGGAAATCCCCTACCTCCTTGGTATGCAGATGGTCTCCTATATAAGTGAAGATGGAAGGGAGAAAATGAGGCCTGTAGCTGAAGAATGTGAAGGAACTCTAGCGGACTGCATGTTTTCCGAAGGCGATATTTTTTCCAAGGTATCACTTGCCCCCTCCGATCAAAAGCCAGAAGTAGCACTACAAACATGCCTGGATGCACTGACCGCCTTGGCAGCAATACATAGTAAGGGATTTGTCCATTTGGATATAAAACCAGATAATATCCTGTTTTTACAAGGCCGTGGAAGACTGTCAGATCTTGGACTCTGCATGAAAACAAAGGAAAGCCTAAGCAGACGGGGAACCCAAGGGTTTATTGCTCCAGAGCTCCTGGAAGGAACTTCTCTTGCCGATCCCAAGATGGATATGTTCTCATTTGGCATGACCCTGCTTGCACTCACAAACCCCCAATCCACAGGAGCTCTTGCTCAAATGCAACTTGACCTGGAATCCAACATATGTACAAAAAAAGCTTACTTAGAAAAGCTTTCAGAGGTTCGCAACAAATTAAACACCAACTCACCTCTAGAAAATCTTATCTTTAAATTAATTAATCCAGATCCAAATCAAAGACCAGAGGCAACAGCTGCACTCATCGAACTACAAAATATTAAAACACTCCCCAGATTATCTGAGGCATCTTTTAGTCAAAAAAATGTTCCCTAGGAAAGGAAAGACATCGACTCAGGAGAGTTTCATACAGCTCAGGAAGATCCTCCCACCATAGGCAAAGAGATTATTTGACAAGTACTCCCTCGAAAACGTCTTGGAGCATTGATTTGTGAAGTTTTCATAGTAACGTCCACGGGATCGCAAGCGTCTGCTCATCCAATTGATAGACCTCGGTTCCTGCATATATGATAAGCGCTGGTTGAATTTTTTTGTGAGGATAGGTTTTCCGAAACGCATTCAGCCCTGAGCAATCAGCCTTGGTCAGATTGGTCTTACATTTTATTTCTATAGGATACACCTTACCATTTTTTTCCAAGATCAGATCCACTTCCGCTCCTCCAGCGGTTCTCCAATGGTAAAAAGAAGACTCAAGAGGGATTGATGCACATTGTTGATGAAGCCAATTGACAACCCATGTTTCAAAAATCGCCCCCAGTCTCGGATGAACTGCAAGACTCTCTGGCGTATCAATTTTCTGCAGGTAACAGGCAAAACCAGAATCCTTGAAATATCCCTTTTTCTTTCCTGAAATCCTCTTTATAGAATTGCCATGGAAAGGAGAAAGTTCAAACCATTGGTATGAAAATGTAAACAGATCAAGCCACCGTCGTGCAGTTGATGGGGTAATCCCAATCTCTCGTCCTAATTGGGATGAATTGATTTCCTGCGCTGTTAACGAAGCACTCAATCCCAAAAATCTATCAAATTCAGCCAGTTGGCGAATCTCTTCTTGGCCGCGAATGTCACGATCAACATACGTCTGCAAATAGGATCGAAAATAGTTTGATATCTGAGAAGTTGGGAGTTCAACTGTTCCAGGAAGAGTCCCGCGAAAGAGAAACTCAGTGAGCGGATAAAACGTCGACGGTATTTTAGACCTGTCTTTATAAAAGTAGGACGGGTCCTCTAAATACCGAGGAAGCCAGCCGCATTCTTCTCCATGACCTAAAATTTCTTCCGGCGTAAAGGAGTCGAGATGAAAGACAGCCACCCTCCCTGCCATACTCTCAGCCACAGACCTAAGCACACTCAAATTTTGTGACCCTGTAAGGAAATACTGCCCTTTTTGTTCCGTCTGATCCATCCTCCGTTTCAGGGCTGCGAGCAATTCAGGTACATACTGCACTTCGTCCAGGATGAGTGGAGGAGGAAATGATTGTAAAAATAAATCAGGATCTTTTCTGGCATTATACAGATCTTGAATGGGATCGAAAACGAAATTTTTCATCTCGGGGAACAAGTGGGAAAGTAAGGTCGATTTCCCGACTTGGCGAGCTCCTAAGAGAAGAATCGCCTTAAAATAGGTAGCAGCCTGGCGAATCGGCTGCTCCAAGTGCCGCCGTAAGTACTCCATGAGAATTCCTTGCAATTTGATTATGCTATCCCCATTTTGCAAGGTATTTCAAAGTTAGTCAATCACAATTTGATACTATCTTTGAAATCAAGCCTTGGCTCTTGCACCGGAGTATTCAAGGCCATGTTGGAAAAGAACAACCAAGTTTCCATCCTTTTATCCTAAAAAACGACCGTTATAATTGACGCGTACGTCTCATCTGCTGTATAGCTGAGATTGGCTGCCTTGATGCAAAGGAGAGACTGTATGTCAGGTATCGAACCGTCTGAAATTGAGAGAGGATCTTTTGAGAGCCATGAGTTGAGTGGCTCGAAGGCCGCTTCACGAGGAGAAAGAGACGAGCGATGTCGTGCGTTGCTCGAGGTAGCACAAGGCGTATTTTCCTCGATTCATGATACAAGTGACGAATGCCAAGCCAGGAAAAAAGAGGTGTATGCGCTCATCGAAAAGTCCCGGCATGAGGATTCTGATCTTGAAGAAGCGACTCGTAAAATTCAGGCGGTTTTAAAGAGCGTGGTGCACTTTGTTCCAGCCGATCAACAAGCAGCCGTCATCCAACGCATAGAGCCCTCAGCAGTATCTGCAAGCCAGAAAGTCGAGACTGCTCAGATCCCTCCCATTCTCGACGGCGAGGTGTTCTTTAAAGATCCGGAAATTTGCGCAGCTCAGCTCTCTCCAGATGGTAGGTACATGTCCTTCTTAAAGCCGTCTCAGGGCTTTCTCAACGTATGGGTCAAAAAGACCGACGAGCCTTTTGAGGCGGCCCATCCTGTCACCCATGACTCGTCCCGTTCGATTTACGAACATTCTTGGAGCCGCGATGGCCGATACATTCTTTATTCGCAAGATCAAGCGGGCGACGAAAATTTCCACATGTATGCAGTTGACCCATATTCAGAATCACCGGCACGTGATCTGACCCCATATGGAGCCGTAAAGACCAAACTTCTATGCATTCCGAAGAGCCCCCCAAATATTCCAAACAACCCCCCAAATGAAGTGTGCGTGGGTCTAAATGAACGTGATGTGCACTACCACGATGTTTATTGCATCAATCTGTCGACAGGCGAGCGAAGGCTGGTACAGCAAAATAACGATGATATCGGCGAATGGTTTTTAGACCTCTATGGCAATGTCCGAGTTGGAATGCGGGCGACGAGTCAGGGGGATACAGAACTCCTCCGCGTTGACCCTGACGGCATGCATCCAGTTTGGTCATGCTCTAAAAAGGAGAGCGTCCGTCCAATTGCCTTTCACAAAGATGGCCGACACCTATACATGGCGACAAATAAGGGAGATACTAACCTGTCCCGTCTTGTTCTTCTCGATAGTATGACAGGGGAAGAAAAGGTTGTAGATTCAGATCCTGAAGGCGAAGTTGATTTCGAAGAGATGCAGTTTTCCGAAAAGACTGATGAACTTGTGGCAACGACATATGTCGGCGACAGGTTGAGAAGATATTTTAAAGACAAAGAGGGAGGATATTTTTCGGACTCGGCCAAAGGCTGGGAGAGCGATTTTCAGGTGCTCAAACGTGCCCTCCCCAAGGGTTGTGAGATTTATTTTATCACTTCGATGCAAGAAGATGATAAGTGGATCGTGAGAGTTCGCAGTGATATTGCTCCACAAACAGCATATCTATTTGACAGAACAACGAAAAAGCTTGAGTTCCTCTACAAATCTTTTCCATCCCTACCCACCGAGCACCTCGCACCCATGCGACCGATTGCTTACACCTCCGGTGAGGGCCAGAATCGCCAGACAATTCACGGGTATCTAACGATACCTAAGGGAAGGGAGGAAAGAAATCTTCCTCTTGTGGTCTTTCCGCACGGAGGACCTTGGGCGAGAGACACCTGGGGATATAACTCGTATGTCCAGTATTTGGCGAACCGTGGATATGCCGTTTTGCAAATGAATTTTCGCGGGTCGACTGGGTATGGGAAAAATTTTGAAACTGCCGGTCACAAGCAATTTGGCGATATGATGCAACTTGACATCACCAATGGTGTGAAGTATCTCATCGATCGGCAGATCGTCGATCCGGGTAGGGTCGCTATCTTTGGGGTGTCGTACGGCGGGTACGCTACCATCGCTGGCCTTGCCTTTACACCAGAGGTGTACAAAGCTGGAATTTCCATTGCTGGATATGCGAACTTAATCACGCTCCTCAACAGCCGGCCAGAAGACTGGGTCATGGCGAAGGGTCTCTTCAAAGAGAGCATAGGGGATCCTTCCAATCCCGAAGATGTGGCCCGACTGGAGCGGCAGTCTCCTCTTTTTTCTGCCGATAAGATTGTCACTCCCCTTATGGTCATCCAGGGAGCAAGGGACCCTCGGGTGAAGAAGGCCGAAGCGGATCGAATTGTTGTTGCCTTGCGCGATCTTCGCAAAGAGGTGGACTATCTCCTCGCCCCCGATGAAGGACATGGGTTAGCAGCATCTACAAATATTCTTGCTAGCATGGCGGCCGTTGAAAAATTTCTAGCCAAACACATAGGTGGCCTTTGCCAGGAGAACGTTCCTGCACCAATTACTGCTCGCTTGCGAGAGATTACTGTTGATGTCAATACCGTTGAGCTCAAGGAAAAACATCCAACAAAACCACCGAAATAAAAAGAGTTCGTTAAGTCCGTTTTCAATGCTGAGCACCATATCTATCTGCGTTATAAAACCGTATCGTCCCTATGTTTAACACGGCCTTCAAAAAGAGCGATCCAGGATGCATTGTCGCTGAGAGGGGGAGAAGGAGGAGGGCTCTTTTCTGCTTTTGAACGCGGCGTGGATTGGTGAGGTTTCGTTTTTTTCGACAACCGTGAGTGTGCTTTCTTTTCTATTTCCCTAAAAAAAGCGGAAACAGACAGCACCTCTACACGCTCAAAACGAACTTTTTGCATCAAAAGTTTATCGGAAGTGACCACCTTCGTCCGATGCCGCTTGCTCGTGGAAAGACATTCAACATATTCAATAATATAGTCATCTGCAGTTTGGTCAAAATCCGTATAGACAACTTCAAGAGAGTGAAAGTGATGTCGCTCCAACTCCCCTGCTTGCCGATGAGAGTCTAAAACCACGATAAGGTTCAGATGAGAAGCCTCGGCTAGAAGATTCAATTTCTCAAATAGCCGGACTCTCTGTTCTTCCAAAGATCCATCTGAATCTTTTTCGCGAAACAAAATATTGTACCCATCTAACAAATATTCCATCGATCCTAGAATCTCCAAGGTTTGACAGTCGGTTTTACGTGGTACTCCCTCCGAAGATGAAATCAATAGAAAAGTACTAAAAGTACTTGAAGCCAAAAGGATATCCTGGAGTAATTTCAAGGACTTTTTCAATAGAAGAAAAAGCCACAGGAGGCCAAATGAGGCCTCCTGCACATAAGCGAAATCGGGAAAGAGATCTAACTTCCGAGCCTGATTAATGTCAACGTCCCGCCGACTGTATTGCGATTGGTGCTATCGATAAACACGCTGTTGTTAAGGTGCAAGTTGCATTGGTTTTGAGCTTGGAAAACAAGGCCCAAGCCCACCTGGTCTCCTGTATTAAATGTATAGATACACTGCCCGTAGCCTGAGACAGCTCTGAATAAATTAGGTTCCCACTTTAGTGCTATATCAGCAAGAGTGAGAGGAACTGAACCGATCCCCAAAGTCGGTCCCCCGTTGGTGAGAGTAGGAGTAATGTATGAATACAAAGTCGGAGGTGATGCCAGAAACCCTGATCTATTTTCGAGAACTGCTAAATCCAGCATAGACTGTGCGATATATTCGGGGCCTGCTACAGCCGTAAACCCATACATAATCAGGTAGGTCCCCGGGGTGACGATAGTAAACTGATTGTTCGCAAATGTCACATCTGAGGAAGTTACCACTGCTCCCGTCAACCCGATAGGAATTTGCTGGATGTTTATATCACTAGGATTTGAGCTTAGAGGGTCTGAGTGGTACGTAACAGCATCTCCTACACCAGCTACTATACTAACTCCTACACCAGCTTCAAAATCTGAATCCTGCGGCGACAAAGAAAAACTTTGGCCTGAGGCGATAGAACAGGTACCATTAGAGCCATTCGTACCGTTAATGCCGTTACTACCATTAACACCATTCACCCCATAATGCCCTCTATGGCCCCGTGGACCACGATGATGATGCCCCTTCGAGATAAGCACTTGCCCATCATCACGATTTGGGACGTCCGCCTGTGCCGAGCTGCAAGAGAGAGGCCCTACAGCAGAACACACTGATAAAACTCTCAGAAAAATGACAGGAAAAACCTTCATACAACCCCCCACGAAATTGAAATAAATCCTTAACTCCAAGAGCACACTAAGAAAACATTCATTCCGGATTGTAACGAAATCAATGATTTCCTAGAAAATTTTTTTGCAACGCGAGTATACTGCATTCGAGCCACGGCCATAGTCTAATCCGTTAACCGATGAGCCGCCTCCCAACATCATTCCTGTTATCCAATCACCTCCTACTCGTCCATTGAGCATCGGCTGCGGTTGGGTCTGCCTCCATCCCCACCAATAATATTTGTAAGCTGCTGCCGCAGGTAAAAGGAGAGCTGGGAGACCCACAGCCTCTATTTGTGGATCACTTGTGACATTTGGACCCGCCTCTATGCCTAATACTGAAAATTGACCATTCTCCGATAGCTGGTTCATCAATACGCAACCTGCCGCTCCACCACCCAAGACTATGATATCTGCCTCGAGACTCTTGTCTTTGACTTGTATTTTGAAGGGCTGCCCCCCGAAAAGGCTTACTGTAGCAATCACGAAAGCAAAGGTAATAATTTTAAGTTTCATACTTGGCCCTCCATGCCTTAGTGAAGTAGACAAGACTTAATCTGACACATATGTACGGGGTGTCAGAAATAATTTGAGACCGCACCACGCTTATTCGGAGTTTGTCGGCCTCACTAAACATAGGTATATGTCTAATTCTACCCACCACCTACACTTAAAATCACATATCTGTTTTTCCGGATTTAAACTCAAGAAAATTTCCATTTGTCTTTTCGGGCAATGAGGCTAAAATAACCTATTCGACAGAAAACCCAAAACAGCCCTAGAAATTAATAGGGGGTAGGCGAGACTCGAACCAACAAAAGACCGAAGTCGAGGGATTTACAGTCAGCAGAAATTCAAATTCATCTTCGAGAAGTATATGATGGGACACCTCACTGTGCAAAAGAATATAGTCATCATATTTATGAATACTATCGAGAAGCTTATGGCGCAGCGCCATCTTCCGCTCCATCTTCAACAATTGAAGGGTTGAATGAAATGAAATTAGCAAGAGTCGCGTCCCCAACTACAGCATTAGACGCATCGACACTTGTATTTTATGCACACCTTAGCAAAATAGAGAGGTAAAACATGAGCTCATCCTCAGAAATATCCAGACCAGAAGAGTATTCGTACTGGTATTTAAATTCTGCCTATATAGCACGCACTAAAACCGATAGCTCGACGATAGAACATTATGATCCAGCTTCGCAAATGTGGAAAGTTGAGGACAGAATGCTCTACATAAAGTGGCCTGGCGAAGGACGCAGAAAAATTACTGAAGCTTTTGCCAACAAAATTATTAAAACCTGGGCAGCGAATAGGAGTACGAATAAATAACGTACAAATTCTCTTGAGGACAACATTTCCAAGAGTGTGGTGGGTGTTATCATCTCTACTACAGAAACAGAGAATGCTCTCCCAGCCTTCACATAGGCCTAGAAAGTCGATATAGAGAAAGAAATAGCAGCGGCTGGATACTCCAAAGTGGATATTAACTATATCGAATACACTCTCAGCAACAAATACTTCCCTATACAATGATCAGAGAAAGACCCTGCATACCTTAAAGCAACCATCTTTAGTAAAAATACCTGTCC
>PMZB01000136.1 GCA_003170575.1 Chlamydiia bacterium
CAGTTTCTAGAGAGAATTAAAATATCTTTTATATAAGCAGAAAATAAAGTCTATTGTCAACGAAAGTGCTCTGGTTTAGTGTCATCCATGCAATACGATTCTAGATACGTACAGGGGACAATATTAAAGCATCCGTTCAACACTTTATTAAGGAAAAAAGGCCCTGTGCAGAAGACAGCGTCGCTACAGCCGCCATCAATACCACGCATCTGCTGCCAATATTTTGTGTTATCGTATATCTGTTCTACAGCGGAATTGATTACTGGGTGGGAAGGACACGACACGATAAAGCCATTTGCGGCAAAAAGAGCTGTATCCGTTCCGATATTCCTTCCACAGTGCTCTGTCATGAGTGTTAATCCATGGAAGTTGAGAATACTCTGAAGATCAATTAATTTTTTTCCCTTTGATGGGGGGAGAAAATCACAGTCGATGTACACACCGCCAAATTGTTTCATCAGCTCGTATCGCAAAATATCTGAAGCTCCCCAATAATTTCGATGGGCTAGCATCTCTACCATCAGCTCAAAATTTTGCGGCAGCATAAACGAACGAAGTTCTTCATCATCTTGCTCTGACCAGAGTTTATATGTGTAACCAAACTCTTCGCAAAACTGCTGCCATAGATTTATTTTAGTTCTATTCACGCGCGTTGGATCACCAAACCAAATTTGATGCACGTTTTTAGGAACTTCTTGAAAAAAATAGTCAGTGGAATTAATTACGGCCCGGTGACAACGCATACAATCGCAGTTGCCGTCGTAATCAGGTAAATTCCCTGCCTGAAGAAATGAAAATCCTAAACAAAAGACCGCTGCCATGCTCTTAAACATAATATATTCTACCTACCGCATAAAGTTGAAATAAGTTTGTTTGAATCCTTCCAACCAAGCACATTGCCTTGCTTTCGGATCTGCTTTTCCTCATTCCCATAAATGAGAAAGGAGTTTTTGGCGTCTGCCTGAGCCAACTCTTTCCAGTACTCAAGCCCTTTGAATGAGTCACTTGCAACAGAAGTTCCGGCTTTTATCTCGATAGGGTAAAGTTTAGTTGCATAATCAATGATGCAATCAACTTCGTGTGCGCCGCCTGCATCGCGCCAAAAATACATAGAGGGCTGCAACCCAAGATTGCAAAATTGTTTATAAAAATCAGATAGTAGCCAGCATTCGAAAAGATGACCGTAGAAGTGGGAAGAGTGAAGCGCTTCTACTGTGTCAATCCTGAGAAGAGAGCAGGCAAGGCCTGTATCAAAAAAATAGAGTTTGGGTGATTTGACGAGCCTTTTGTTGAAATTTTGAAAATGAGGTTCTAAGAAGAAAATAATGTAGCTCGCCTCTAAAAGTGACAACCATTCTTTAGCAGTAGGAGCAGACACACCTGTTTCTGAAGCAAGAGCGTTTACATTGCAAAGCTGTCCTATTCTGCCTGCACAGAGCTGGATAAAACGACGGAATGAGGAGAGGTTGTTTGGATTAATATATCCTCCGATATCACGCTGAATACAGGATAAAATGTACGAAGGATAGAATTCTTCCGGTAAAAAATTTTCCGCATAAACTCGAGGATATCCACCGGTGAATATGAGCCGACTTAACGGCTCCATCAGCAATTTGTTTTCTTTCAACTCATTAAGAGAAAGAGGCAACAGAGTAAGGATCCCGACTCTACCCGCCAGAGACTCATGAATAGCCTTGTTGACTAAAAAATTCTGAGAGCCCGTCAGAATAAAGTAGCCTGGTCTTTTCTTTTTATCAGACTCGAGTTTCAAATAGGTTGTGAGCTTTGGAGCATACTGGAATTCGTCCAAAATCAGACCATGCTCGTTTTCATGAGTGTGCAAAAAACCCTCAGGGTCATCAACTGCAAATGCCCTTGTCACTTCCCTATCCAAACTTAAAAACTTGTGTTTGGGAAATGCCTTTTGGATGAGCGTTGTTTTTCCTGATTGGCGTGGACCAAGAAGTGCAACAACAGGAAATTTCGCATATGCTCGCAACTTTTTGATCAAATCTCTAGAGAACATAAAAAACCTCTCATGAATGAAGAAATGGCTTTACGCCAATTCTTATGAGCCAGGCACAAAGCACGCATCCTAATTACCCATATGTATATCAACATACAACTTGTACTTACAAATAGTCAATATCTTTATACCAAAAAGTCTGACTGTTTTAAACCGCCACTTTAAAACGGTAGGCCATTCTTCTCTGTGATCTGTGACTAAGGGACTATAAAGAATGCAGCCCCAATCTTTGCGGTTGCCAAAATCTCCATTCTCCTTGTAGGATTTCTGGGATTATTTGTTGCGGGAATAGCTCAGTTGGTAGAGCGTCAGCTTCCCAAGCTGAATGTCGCGAGTTCGAACCTCGTTTCCCGCTTGCATTTACTCTGCGGGTGTAGCTCAGCGGTAGAGCATCACGTTGCCAACGTGAGGGCCGTGGGTTCAAATCCCATCGCCCGCTTTTATATAAAGAGGCATTTTGTGAGTGATAAAGAATATAAGCGTCATGCAAAAAATGATGAGATTCATGTCGACTATAATTTCCATCCAGGATGTGTTGTCGAGATGAATGTATCTGTTTCTCCAAAAGCGTCTTCTGCTGCATACCACAAGTCTTTAAAAGAAATACGAAAGGAAGTTTCGCTGCCTGGATTTCGAAAAGGAAAAGTGCCTGACGATATACTGCTAAAGCAGTTTGGGCAACAGATTGAAAAACATTTTGAAGAAATTTTGCGCACCACTGCTTTTCATGATGCATCCACATTGGTTAAGCGATCCTCTCTTTCAAAATATGTGCGTAAGGCCTCGCTTAAAAAAAGCTCCCATGAAGGGGAATCAGAGGTGTTTTTTGAGTATGAGGCAGAGCCTCAAGTGCCTGATGTTGACCTAAAAACTCTCAGCGTACAGCTTGTACCCCCTGCTGAACCCGCAGAAAAAGAAGTAGACTTTTTCTTATTGCGGCTTCGGTTTGCTTGGAGTACAAAAACACCCCAACCAGATCGGTCCATTGAGGAAAATGATGCTGTCACATTATCCCTTCATGCTCTGATAAATGGCGTAGAACGTACTGTAGAGACGGAAAAAGAGCTTCTTCTTTCGAAAAAGCTTTTTCCAGAATGGCTTTTCGACGCGCTTTTAGGAATGAAGCAAGGAGAGGTAAAGCAGATGCCTCATCCAGAGGAAAAAAATGAAGACGGCACTCCAGTTCAGTATACAATCAAGGTCGCCAGAGTTGCTGTGTGCGATCTTCTTCCAGAAGATGACTCTTTTGCCGCCAAGTGGCACGTTGCTACAATAAAAGAGTTTCGAGACAATATTGCCAGCATGCTGGGGGTTCAGTACAAAGCTATTGCCCAGGACAAGATGCGTCGTCAGTTAAGAAATGAGCTCATTCGACAGTATGCTTTTGACCTGCCTCAAAGCCTGGTTGAGTCCGAGACAGAGGGTCGATTTCGAGCATTTCTTAAAGACCCCTCTCGTCCCAAAAAAAGCGAGGCCGATCGAGAGACAGAGCGCAAACCATTTCTTGATAGCGTCAAAAGATACTTCACATGCTTTTTCTTGCTCAAATCCTACTTTCCACAGGTCAGCCAAAATGTTACGCAAGAGGAACTTACGAGAGAATTTGACTATCAGATGAATGGAGCTCCTTTCACACAACGAGTTATCACCCCTGGAATGGATGAAAAGGATCTTGTGTATAGGCTTATCACAGCTATTGTCATGAAGAGAGTGGAAGACTTTTGTTTGCAAAAAATATTGGGAATAGACACTCTCAGCGCAGCACAGCAACAAATGCTCCATGAAAGTGAGTTTCCCAAGGAATTGCATGAAGGCATTGGCACGAATGCTAGTGCTGAAGTGTAAAACAATTCACTTGCTCACTAATAATTTTCTGCTATGATGACGAAATAAACTATAACCCAATGAGTTGCTTATGGAAAAACCTAGAATTTCCTCGACGTTAACACCCTACGTCATTGAAGACACGGGACACGGCGAGCGTGTTCTTGATATTTACTCGCGTCTCTTGAAAGATCGGATAATCTTCATTGGCACTGAGATCAATGACCAGATCGCTAACACCGTCGTAGCACAGCTCCTCTTCCTTAAGATGGAAGATGCGAAAAAAGATATTCACCTCTACATTAACAGCCCTGGCGGGACGGTGACAGCTGGGCTTGCCATCTACGACACCATGATGACTATCGGATGTCCTATAAACACCTACTGTATTGGGTTGGCAGCCTCTCTAGGAGCTTTTTTGCTGGCGTCAGGAACCAAAGGAAAAAGATTTGCTCTGCCTAACAGTAGAATGATGCTCCATCAGCCCGCAGGCGGGATTGGAGGAACGTCAGCCGACATTGCTCTGCAGGCAAAAGAGATTGTGTATATGAAAAAAAAGCTTGCTCAAATCCTTGCAGATTGCTGCGGCAAGCCACTAGAAAAAATACTTGAAGATACCGAAAGAGATTTCTTCATGAGCGCCGAGGAATCAGTTGCATATGGACTCACAGACTCCGTCATCACCCTCAAAAAGAAAGAGTCAGCAGGGTAAAAAATCTATGAAAGAAAATCCTTCTTGCTCCTTCTGTGGAAGACCAGAAGATGCCGTTGAAAAGCTTATTGCAGGACCAAATGTCTATATCTGCGAACGATGTGTTGATCTGTGCAGCGGCATCTTAAATGACCGCGCCAAGCCGCCAGGCACTGCAAAGCATGAAATTCATATTCTCAAACCTAAAGAGATAAAAGCACGTCTGGATGAGTACATTATTGGCCAAGAGTCTGCTAAGAGAACCATCGCTGTTGCTGTATATAACCACTATAAACGAGTCACTTCTGGAGCTCAAGCACAAGGCGTTGCACTAAATAAGTCTAACGTTCTGCTTTTGGGGCCTACTGGATCAGGCAAAACCCTTATTGCAAAAACCCTCGCAGAGATGTTAGATGTACCCTTTGCAATAGCTGATGCCACAACATTGACTGAGGCAGGGTATGTCGGAGAGGACGTGGAGAACATTCTTCTTCGCTTACTGCAAAATGCAGACTTTGACGTAGAGCGAGCTGAGCGCGGGATTGTGTATATCGACGAAATTGATAAAATTCATCGCACAACATCTAATGTTTCCATCACCAGGGACGTCTCCGGTGAAGGTGTGCAACAAGCTCTGCTTAAAATCGTTGAAGGAACAATTTCCAACGTACCGCCAAAAGGCGGAAGAAAACACCCTAACCAAGAGTATATCAAGGTCAATACAGACCATATACTCTTCATCGCTGGTGGGGCTTTTGTGGGGTTGGAAAAACTTATTGCCAAACGCCTTGGCCGGGCGACTATTGGGTTCGTAACCGGACAGGAAGAAGAAAAAACTATTATTCAAGAGAAAAACGCTCTTCTTTCAAAGGTTGAACCAGAAGATCTTATTCAATTCGGCATGATCCCTGAGTTTGTGGGGCGATTTAACTGTATCGCTCACTGCACCGAGCTTTCCATCGAGGAACTTACCAAAATTCTCATAGAACCCAAAAACGCTGTAGTTAAGCAATTTCAAGGCCTTTTTTCCTTAGAAAACGTCCAGCTCGAGTTTACCGAGCAGTCTCTCCAAGCAATTGCTAAACAAGCGCATAACGCAGGCACAGGCGCTCGAGCACTTCGCATGATCCTAGAAAATCTCATGAAAGACCTCATGTTTGAGGTCCCAAGCGATCCATCTGTAAAAGAGATCCTGATCGACGAGGAAACGGTACTAGGGTTAGGCTCCCCCAAGCTCATCCGCAGTCAATCCGCATAGCACAGCCAATTTCCCCCCTTTTTTTAGGTATATACACATCTTAATTGGAGAATTGGTTTGACAATTGCCGACATCTCATATTTTGAACTCTGCTGCATCGCCCATAGTACAATATGGGCTGCTTCGCAGAGCTCAAACTCTGAGCGTCGGCTTCTGTCAATTCCAATTCTTCAACTAAGATGTGT
>PMZB01000209.1 GCA_003170575.1 Chlamydiia bacterium
TTTGAACACAACATTATGACCAATTGATTCCTCAGAGTACATGAATCGTCTCAAGCAGAATGTTCCAGAAGTTGAGGGGAAACAGCTTTCTATACTATCAGACATTGAGAAGCAATTAGACCAAGCCTCTGTATATGGAGCTCTCGAAAAAGTAAGCAGGTATGCAAGCTACGTGCAAACGATGGGAAGAGTTGGTGTAAACTTGCCAGCCCCTTCTCCTGACCAGATAAAAAGGTTCAAAGAAAAATATAATCAAGCTGTCTCAGTGGCAAGCTATGAAGGTCTGGTACATACAGTTATGTCTGCTTTTGGCAGTGTAGAGGTGACTAAGGAGGGCTTTGCTGGCCATTGCAGTGGCAAAGTATTAGCAGAAGCTCAGCTCTACAGATGGATGGAAAAAGTTTTTCACTTTTCCGATCCGGACTTAACACATGCTGTCCTTGAAAGCATAGTAAGCTCGGTTGCCAAAGCTCAAATTGAGTGCGGACTTCCCGCAACTATCAAAACTGACGATTTGGCTCATATAAGTTCAGAAGCGCTTATACGCAGGCTTCCCCTTAAGGAAGATCAACCCGCGCAGGTACTTAAGGCGTGGGGAATCGTTGTTGCACAATAACCTTTCATCCTTTCACGCATGCAAGCGGAACAAGTTTGGCAACCCTTATGGCAAGGCCTGCATTGTGTGTGGCTTGTACAACAGCGCTGACATCTTTGTAGGCTTCTGGCGCTTCTTCAGCAAGGCCTCGAAAGGATCCGCAGCGAATGCTGATACCCCTCTCTTCGAGAGAATGTGCAAGAGGGCGCCCTTGAAATTGCTTTGTTGCTTGGGTTCTGCTCATCTGCCGTCCTGCTCCATGGCAAGCAGAAGAAAAGGCTCTCCGTTCTGTTTCGGCAGATCCTGCAAGGATGTAGGAAGAAGTGCCCATTGTCCCACCAATCAGCACGGGCTGGCCGAAAGCTCGCAAAGATTCGGGAAGATCAGGATGCCCTGGCCCAAATGCACGGGTGGCGCCTTTTCTGTGAATAAATAAGTGTTTCATTTCGCCATCCACGCTGTGCTTTTCTTCAAGACACGTATTATGCGAAACGTCGTAAAGAAGTGGAAGGGATGCTTTGGGGAAAAAATCCAAAAACACTTCTCTGGTAAGGTGTGAGAGGATTTCTCTATTTGCAAGAGCGCAGTTGATTGCTGCACGCATGGCTCCAAGATAGCTTTTCCCCTCCGGGGAGGAAAGCGGTGCGCAGGCAAGCTCCCTATCGGGAAGAAAGATACCATAGGTTTCAGCAGCTTTGAGCATGATTTTAGAATAGTCAGTTGCCACTTGATGCCCAAGACCGCGTGAGCCGCAGTGGATGCTGACAACAAGCTCATGCAAGCGCAGGCCAAAGGCAGCTGCGATCTTTTCATCATAAATTTCCCGTATCTCTTGAACCTCAAGGTAATGGTTTCCTGAGCCAAGAGTGCCCATCTCGTTTTTTTGC
This sequence comes from Chlamydiia bacterium, assembly GCA_003170575.1. Classification (GTDB taxonomy): domain Bacteria; phylum Chlamydiota; class Chlamydiia; order Chlamydiales; family FEN-1388; genus FEN-1388. The sequence goes on from PMZB01000209.1 coordinate 1,483, forward strand.
CTTTCCTTTGCATGAGAAGAGACAGCTGAAGGATCTGCGTTTTTGGCTCGCCCGTAGCTTTCTATGCGCTCAAGGTCTTCTTTTCTCCCAAAACCCATCTTGACAGCCCATTCAGCGCCACCCTCCAGCACTCTGTCCAGCTCTTCAGGAGTCAATCGAATTTTTCCATGGCTTCCAACGCCTGCTGGTATAACTCTAAAGAGAGCATCAGCAATTTTCTCTTTGTGCGGCAAAAATTCATCTCTATGAATCTCTGTGAGCAGTGTTCTTACCCCGCAGGAAATATCAAATCCTACACCTCCTGCAGAGACAACACCATTGTGAGGATCAAATGCAGCCACACCGCCTATGGGAAACCCATACCCCCAGTGTGCGTCTGGCATGGCGTAGGAGGCTTTTACTATGCCTGGCAAACTGGCAACGTTTCCGATTTGAAAACGTACCTTCTCATCCATCTCCTTAAGGAGTGTTTCATCAGCGTAAATAACTCCAGGAACACGCATAGAGCCTGTTTTCGGAATCTGCCATTCATACTCAGATACTTTGATCAGATCTGTGGTATCCATAAGTTCTCCTTTATAAAAATGGTTGATGGCGAAAGCCAGCAAATAAACGCCTTTCTACTATCCCTTAGTTGCTATCCCACGGTATGGCATAATCATTTTCGGAAAGCTGTTGAAACCGTTCAATGGGAGCAATAACAAGTCCAGGAGCAATTTGGAGAGAGGGATAGGTTTCCCGGAATGCTCGCAGACCCGAAGTATCTCCACGCGAAGGTCTACTGGTTGCCTTAATCTCCATGGGATACAGAATACCATCTCGTTCCAGTAAGAGATCGCATTCTGCTCCGCCATGGCTGCGCCAGTGGTATATGTTGGGAGAAGAAGATAAAAAGCTCGCTTGTTTTCGAATTTCATTGACAACTGCTGTTTCAAAAACGGCTCCCCATAAAGGGTGTCCTCCTAAAGCGTGGGGAGTCGAAATCGCTTGTGCAAAACAGACTTGTCCTGTGTCAGAACAGTATCCTTTTGGTTTCAAACTAATTCGCTTCAGGACATTGCCTGCATAGGCTGGGTATTCAAACCATTGAAAGGCTTCTTTCAGGAGGCTCAGCCATCCTTTGGCGGTGCCAGAATGAATACCCAGATCCCTCCCCAGTTCTGAAAAATTTATTTCCTGAGCTGAAAGGGCTGCCACTAAGCGAACAAATCGACCAAAAAGCTGTAGGTCGGATATGTTCGCCAAGAGACGAACATCCCTCTCTATATAAGTACGTTGATAAGCAGCATGAAAATCGCCTATGTTTTCTAAGGGGAGAAATTGAGCTTTGGGGAAGCCTCCGCGCCATAGGAGTTCATAAAGCGTGTAGGGCAGTTTAAGCCTGAGAGAAGGTTTAGCAATAAATTCTTTCGGACTTTTAAGCCAGCGGGCCAGCCATCCTTCATCTGCGGAGGGAGTCTCGGCTATTTCTGAAAGAGAGAACCCTTCTAAATCGAGAAAAACAGCTCGTCCTGCCAAACTTTCTGCAATATTTTTTATCACACCCCATTGCTGAGAACCTGTCAAAATGTACTGTCCTGGTTTTAGGGTTTTATCAATGCGACGCTTGAGAGGAGCCAATATTTCTGGTGCATATTGAATTTCATCTAAGATAAGTGGCGAGGGTCTATTTTGAAGAAACAGTTCTGGATCAGCCCTCGCGTTTTCTACATCAATTACAGGATCAAAAACTACGTATCCAAAGTCTTTGAAAAGATGTTGCAAGAGCGTGCTTTTTCCAACTTGGCGAGCACCTACTAAGACAACACAGGGAAACTGCGTGACCAGAGAGAGGAGGCGTTGAGTAAGAGCTCTTTTTATGTATTTCGGTACAAAATCTTCTTGCTCAGTCATAATATTCTCCGTTTTGCCTTGATTTTAATGAATGCCAGTATAAATTTTCAAGGAAAATTGGCTCAAAGTCAATTCTTTTGAGCCAGGCACAGGCACGAGAGTGCCGCTTCGCGGTCGCGAAGCGCCCCGTTTGCGAGTCCGAGCCCGTGCCCCGAATTATTCATTGAATTGGCTGCAAAGCCAATTCCCCCTTTTTATACATCCACTACGCATTCTGCGCACCATAGTCCGTCATCCCTTTGTTTTAAGGAAAGGATGTGATAGGTGGCTCCCTTGATCTCGACTGCAGGCTGATGTTTTTCTCTGTTCACAGGTTCTCCCCATAAACTTGCGCGCAAAAATCCAGGCAGCAGTGTCACATGGAATCGGGAAAACAGCAGGTTTTTTGTTGCCATCTCGAAAATAATAGCGTTCAACAAATCTACAAGAAGAAGTTCATCTGTATCTGCAGCAGCAGTCACGCTGACAAGTGTTTTTGGGGTAATAAGACCTGGCTCTGTGATAATGGCGGTAAGTGCAAGAGCTGCTTGCTCAAACGCTTGAGCTGGAGTAGATCCAACGCCACGTATACCTACATCTGCTTGATGGGTAAAGTGCTCCCAATACCCAAGATGAGGTTCATGCAGGCCGCTTTCTTCTTTTACAAGGAAGATCACTTCATCAACAACTTGTTCCAGAGTCAGGTGCGTTGTATCGATCATAAATGCATCTTCTGGGACTTTTAAGGGCGAGTTTTTTCGTGTTGAATCCCGCCGATCTCTTTCCTCAATATCATTACTTAAGTCCTCTAGTGTCAGCCTGGTTATTCCTTGTTCCATTAATTCAAGAAAACGTCTTTTCGCCCGTTCCTTGGAAGAGGCAGTAAGATATATCTTTATTTCGGCTTCAGGAAACACTGTAGTTCCCATATCCCGCCCTTCACAGACCACATTTTTTTTGTCTGCTAGTTTTTTCTGGACGAGCAAAAGATAGCTTCTGACAGCATCATAGGTAGACACAATAGAGGCAGCATTGGCAACTTCTTGTGTCCTTAAGTACATTGTGGTGTCAAAATCTTCTATAAAATAATGGAAAGAGCCTTCCCAAAACACAACCTCAAGTGGATTCGTTAAGAGAAGGGCTGAGATCTTTGCTTCATCATTCACATCGATGCCTACAGTGAGAGCCCCATATGCAATTGCTCGGTAGAGTGCCCCAGTATCAAGCACGATCATATTGAGGCGCTCTGCCACTTTTTTGGTTACCGAGGACTTGCCTGTGCCAGCTGGACCATCTATCGTGATAATCATCAGACGTCCTCCTTTAAAAAAGGTGAGAGAGCTTGAGATAAAAGTAAAGGCAAGGGGTTGTGAAAAGCAGGGAATCAAATATATCTAGGACGCCTCCAAGGCCTGGTATGGAGGCGCTATCTTTGACATTTGCATCCCGTTTGATAAGAGATTCAGAAAGATCGCCAAGAATAGCAAGGGCTCCTATAGCGCAACCAAGCGAAAAAAACCTCCTGAGCGGGATGAGGGAAGGAGACCAGAGGGAAAAAACAAGACTAATAAGAGCAGCTCCTAGAATAGTTGCAAGCGCACCCTCAATCGTTTTTTTGGGGCTGACCTGCGGGGCAAGAAGGTGTCTTCCTACAGTCTTGCCGGTGATGTATGCTGCGATATCTCCGCCCTTGACGGTTGCTAAAAGATAGATAAACCAAAAAAGAGAAAGAGCATGAATTTCGATAGTCCAGCTTAAAGGAAGAGAGATAAAACAAAATCCAAACGTTGTGTGGGCAAGGCGGGACAAAGATCCTTGGGGTTCGGACATAGTAGAGAAAACAAAGCACATAGCAGCGACAAAAAGAGAAAGAGGGGGGAGAAAATAAAGAACAGGGAACGTAAAGGCAAGATAGCGAGCAAAGAAAAAGAGCGTTGTGGTGGAAGCAAGAAGAGGAAATGATATATCTATTTCTTTTTTCTTACAGATAGAAGTGTATTCATATAATGCGACACACACGGTGAGAGAAAGCGCTGCCACAAAAATCCAGCCAAGGCCATTAACTTGAGAAAGAACCACAAGAAGAGCTACAGTAAAAACTGCGCCTGTGCCAATACATAGGCGAGATTTGAGATTAGGTGAAAATTTCATCCAAATGCTTGGCCTCCTCCCCCTCGACGTTTTCTTGATTGATAAGAGAGAGTTGCGTTGAGGAGATTTTTAGGGGTGAAGTCAGGCCAGAGCACAGGGTCAATAAATACTTCAGCGTAGTTGCTTTGCCACAGAAGAAAGTTGGATAACCTTTGCTCTCCGCTTGTGCGGATAATAAGATCAGGGTCTGGCCACAAAGAGGTGTCAAGGGCTTTACTGATTGTCTCCTCAGAGATTGTAGGAAGTTTGCCCTCATGATATAGGGTGAAAAGCTTTTTAAAAGCACGCACAATCTCATCTCTGCCTCCATAGTTCATAGCAAAAACAAGGTCAAGCGAACTTCCAGAAGCGGTTTTTTGACAGACGTTTTTAATAGTAGTTTGTAAAAATTTCGGGAGGTTGAGAATATCGCCAATCACATGCAGGCGTATCCCTGCATGGGAAAGAGACTCAGCATAGTATTTAAGGTGTATATCAAACAGGCGCATCACGGTTGAGGATTCCTCTGGAGGCCGTTTCCAGTTTTCTGTAGAAAAAGAGTAAATAGTCAGCACATTGATGCCAAGCTCTTTAGCAGCGAGCGCTATTTCTTTGATTGTCTGCGCTCCCTCAAGATACCCTTTCACATAGGGGACATTGTGTTCATGCGCCCATCTGCGATTGCCGTCAGGGATGATGGCGATGTGTTTTGGAGGGTTGTTTAAAGAGCTAAGCTCTGCCTTAGAAAAAAAAGGGCCCTCTTTAAGAGGTGCTTTTTGTTTTTTCAAGGCGGATTCAATTGCATGATCTGAGATTTCAATGGGCATATATTATCCAATATTCAGTTTGAGAACGCTCATGAAGGCACTTTGAGGGATGCTCACTTTTCCAAATTCCCTCATGCGTTTTTTACCCTCTTTTTGCTTTTCCCAAAGCTTTTTCTTTCTCGTTATATCACCACCATAGCATTTTGCTGTGACATTTTTTGTGATTGCGCGAATAGTTTCTCGAGCAACGATCTTTCCACCAATCGCAGCCTGGATCGGCACGCGGAAGAGTTGCATGGGAATAACTTCAGCAAGCTTTTCGCAAAGAGCCCGCCCCCTGCCTTCGGATTTCGAGCGGTGGAGTAAGCAGGAGAAAGCATCAATTACTTCTTCGTTGACCCGTATCTCAAGCTTAACTATGTCGCCCTTTTTGTATTCGGAAAAACTATAGTCAAAAGAGGCATAGCCTTTGCTCAGCGATTTAAGCCGGTCAGCGAAGTCTGTGATGATCTCGTTGAGGGGAAGCTCGTAGGTAATGAGAAGCCGCTTTGTGTCAAGCGTTTCCATTTTTATGCAGGAACCTCTCTTTTCTGTAGTGAGGGACATTATGTTGCCCAGGTAATCATGGGGGGTGATGATATGGGTGAACACCCATGGCTCTTCGACCGATTCGATGGTTGCTGGGTCAGGGTAGCGTGCAGGGTTGTCTATCTCAATCGTAGACCCATCGGCCATGGTGAAACGATAGATAACGCTCGGAGAAGTTGTGAAAATATCAAGCCCAAACTCCCGCCTGACCCGTTCTACGACAATCTCTAAGTGCAAAAGCCCTAAAAACCCGCAGCGAAATCCAAACCCGAGCGCTGCGCTGCTTTCCTGTTCAATGTGAAGCGCTGCATCATTGAGCCGAAGTTTAGAGAGAGCATCTCTGAGAGCTTCAAAATCTTGAGAATCCATGGGGTAAATCCCTGCAAACACCACGGGTTTTACAACCCGAAACCCAGGAAGGGCCACCATCGCACCATTTTTGGCAGTGGTTACTGTGTCTCCGATTTTGACATCTGAGGTTGTTTTGATGTTTGCGGAAAAGTAACCTACTTCTCCGCCGCTTAACCCATCTACCTGCCGCTGGGTTGGCGTGAACACTCCTGTCTCTAGGACTTCATACACAGATTCCTGAGACATAAAACGCACGGCAAGGCCTTTTTTGATCTCACCGGAGATAACCCGAATATAAACAAGCGCTCCTCGATAGAGATCATATCTGGAATCAAAGACCAGGGCAGTAAGAGGAACTCCTTGCTCCACAGCTGGTGCAGGAATGTCGCTCACAACACGTTCTAGAATAGGCTCAATACCTTGCCCTGTTTTTGCGGAACAGAGGATTACTTCCTCGCGCGGTATGGCAAGCGTCTCCTCAAGTTGTTGGAAGCAACCATCAATATCCGCAGTTGGCAGGTCAATTTTATTGAGTACTGCGATAATTTTTAGGCCGCGCTCCAGGGCCAGATGGACGTTCGCAAGGCTCTGTGCTTGCAGCCCTTGCCCAGCATCAACTACAAGCAGGGCTCCTTCGCATGCGGAAAGAGATCGAGATACTTCATAGGTAAAGTCTACATGTCCTGGGGTGTCGATGAGGTTCATTTGGAAGATGCGCCCGTCTTTTGCTGTGTAGAGCATGCGCACTGGGTGGGCTTTGATGGTAATCCCCCGTTCGCGCTCAAGATCCATAGCGTCCAGGACTTGCTCTTGCATCTCCCGCTTGGAAATGGTCCCAGTACATTCCAAAAGACGATCTGCTAACGTCGACTTTCCGTGATCAATATGAGCAATTATCGAAAAGTTCCGGATGAGCAGAGGGTCGTAACGAAACTCCACGATCCTTCCCTCTTTGAATAGTCCCTATGAGGGTACATGAATGAAGTGATCATTTCAACGGGAGTTCCTTTTTTGGGATGGGCTATTTTTTCATCTTTCTGGCCATAAAGGACTCGCGATTTTCTCATAGTGTCTACAAACACAATATCGAAAACGCAAGTCCTTTATGGCCAGAAATCTATAAAAAATCGCTCCATCAAAAAATGGAACTTCCATTGCAAAAAAAATCGTTGAAGCATCAATGTTCGACTAAGGGACTGGAAAAAAACAACCTACACGATTTGGGTGAGCGAGACCATTGAGATGTAGACGATCGTGACGCAGCCCATAGTGTACTATGGGCAAGGAACGATCGTCTACAGATCAAT
>PMZB01000222.1 GCA_003170575.1 Chlamydiia bacterium
TTATTTTATTTATAGAGTACCTAAAAGAGGCAGAGACTCTCCTAAAAAATGAGGGAGTATATAGTCTGTTTTTACTGGAAGGCGCTGCATGGTACGAAAATATATCTTGCCGACGATAGCCATTTGTGGGGCACTCCTGGGACTGTTTATAGTCGTTTGGAGTCAGCGCAGTGTGCCTGTGCCTCCAATTCTTTTTCCTCCGCCGCAATCTCCCTATTCTCATGCAATTGCTGGTGCAGGAATTATAGAAGCATCATCTCAAAACATTTCCATAGGCACCCCCTTCAATGAAGTGATAGAGAAGGTTTATGTTGTAGAAGGGGATTATGTTCATGAAGGAGATATGCTCTTTGAACTAGATACCAGAAGCTTTGTTGCGCAGCTTGAGGTTGTGCGTGCCGTGCTCAAGGCGGCCAAAACAGATCTTGAAGACAAAACCACGCAGTTTATGTTTTATGATCGGCTTGAAGATAAAGACGCAGTGAGCGAGCAGATTTATGAACAATACCGTTTTGCCATGCTCCAAGCGCAAGATGCTGTCAAAGTGGCGGAACAAAACATTACTCTTGCCCAATCAAATATTGATAGATCTCAAATTCGTGCTCCCCTATCAGGAAAAATCTTGCAACTAAACATCCATGTTGGAGAAATTGCCCCTGTGATCCCATTTACCAATAGCCAAGCCTTCTGGCAGACTCAAGCCCAAGGAACTCTTATTTTGATGGGAGTGGTGCAGCCAATGCAGGTTCGTATCGATATTGATGAGGCAGACCTTTGGAGATACAGCCAAGGATCTCACGCAACAGCATTTGTTCGAGGAAATAGCCATATCAACTTCCCACTCACATTTGTGCGAGTAGAACCCTTTGTGATCCCTAAATCCTCTTTTACCGGCGAGACAGTAGAAAGATTAGATACTCGCGTGCTGCAAGTGCTTTACAACTTTGAAAAAGGGGATCTTCCTGTATATGTAGGACAGGTTCTTGACATTTTTATTGAATCAAAACCTTTATCTTCGGGCTGAATGATATGAGACGATATGTTTTTATTGGTGTTCTCGTTCTCTTTACAGGCTGCAAGGTAGGGCCTGACTACCAAGTGCCTTCCTCCACCATGCCCAAAGAATATGCGGAAAAAAAAGAAGAGAAGACGTTTGCCCCCACAAATGAAGAGCTTACAGGATGGTGGAGCAGATTCGAAGACCCTTTCCTTGATTCCCTGATTCAAGATGCTGTGTCAGGCAATTTTGATTACCGAATAGCTTTAGAACAAGTTGCTCAATCCCGCTCTGAATACTGGGTGGAGTTTACCCATATTCTTCCTGAGCTTGATTTTGATGCCTCAGCAAGCCGCTTTCGATCGAGCCAATCCTTCGCTTCCCAAACACCTGCATCTTCCACAACATCAAATACCTCAAGCACTACAACTACCACCACTTCTGCACCACTTGTACCTCCATCTACTACAACAGCATCCACTTCTTCAACTACAACAGCATCAACCGTAGGGGTGGCGGTTTCTCCTGTCCAAAGATTTTTCCAAATTGGTTTTGACGTGATCTGGGAAATAGATCTTTTTGGAAAGCTGAGGCGTGCAGCGGACGCAGCATATGATACCTATGAATCTGCGGCCGAGATTTCTCAAGATGTGAAGATTACCCTTATCAGTGAAGTGGCTCGCGGGTACACAAGTATCTGCGCGCTTCAAGAAAAGGTGGTTCTCGCTACGGAAATCGTTGCAGCAGATGAACTTGTCTATTCTCTGCAGAGTGATAGATTTGCGTCCGGCTTAACCCCGGACCAAGATGTTGAGACAAGCCGTGCAACATTAGAAACAGACAAAGCCGCATTAAAAGTGCTCCAGACATCATTGAAACAGAGTATCTATTCGCTTGCAGTATTGTTAGGCAAAGAGCCTGAAACGGTGCTTATGGATTTCTTGACCAAACGTCCAATGCCTTCTTCGAGAGGGAAACTGCCGGAAGGACTTCCTGCAGACCTTCTTAAGCGACGTCATGATATTCGATCCGCTGAACGGCAGCTCGCAGCTGCCACTGAGGAGGTGGGAGTGGCCATTGCTCAGCTCTACCCAAGCTTGTCGCTTGCCGGTTCAAGTAGTTCCTTTGCTGCAAACCCGCTTCAGGGGGCAAATTACGGTTTCACTTCTGACAAGCTGCATAAATTGTTCAAAAACAAAAGCAGAATTTGGGGAATTGGCGGGTTGCTTACTGTTCCAGTGTTTGATTTTGGCAACCGGCTTGCAGGAGTCGAGGCGCAGCGGGCAGTGCAGCGCCAAGCGGCTCTCTTCTATCAAAAGTCAGTGGTGTCAGCGCTTGAAGAAGTAGAAAGTGCTCTGACCGCAGCTTTTAACGAAGAAGATAGGGAGAGGAGTTTAGAGATAACTGCAGCGGCAAATAGAAAGAATTATGACCTTACACTTGGTCTTTTTAAGGCGGGATTAGCAGATGCGTTGCAAGTTTCTGCAGCACAAAAGGTGTGGCTCTCTGCGGCAAGCGACCTCACAGATAGTCAAGAAAGCTTAACCACCGATGTTATTTCCCTTTATAAGAGCATAGGAGGCTCCTGGTAATGCTGCTTATTGCCCTAAAAATGCTCATCACCGATCGCACCAAGTATATAGGGATAGTCATAGGCTTAAGCTTTGCAGCATTTATCATCTCTCAACAATCGGCGATTCTTGTGGGAATTGTGAATCGTACCTTTGGATTCGTCACAGATACTTCTCAGGCCGCAATTTGGGTTATGGATCCCACTGTCCAGTACATTGATGACATTAAACCCTTAAAAGACACGGATCTTTACCGCGTTCGAAGTGTTGAAGGGGTAGACTGGGCTGTTCCCCTGTACAAGGGCACAATACAGGCAAGACTGCATACTGGAACGTTTCAAACCTGTATTTTGATCGGGATTGATGATGCATCCTTCATTGGAAGTCCTCCTGTTATGCTAGAGGGCAAGGTAGAAGATCTGAGAATTGATGGCGGAATTATTGTGGATAAGGTTGGAGCAGGGTCGAAGCTGTCTTCCCATGGAGTTCCTCTTCGGGTTGGGGATGAGATGGAGTTAAATGATAATAGAGCTGTTGTCGTGGGCATCTGCAGCGTTTCACGCACTTTCCAATCCCAACCCGTCATCTACACAACATATAGCAGGGCTACAACTTTTGTCCCTTCTCAGCGAAAACTCCTCTCTTTCATTATTGCCAGGCCAAGAGAAGGATTGGATCCTCAAAAGGTGTGTGAAAAAATCAGGTCCATAACTGGGTTTGCGGCCTATACATCTCAAGACTTAAAATTTCTGACGCTTAGCTACTATGTAAAATACACCGGGATCTTCGTCAATTTCGGGGTGGCAATTCTCTTAGGATTTGCCATTGGTACGGCTATAGCAGGGCAGACGCTCTACAATTTTACCCTGGATAATCTTCCTTACTTTGGCGTGTTTAAAGCTATGGGAGCTGATAACACTTTGCTTGCTAAGATGGTGGCACTCCAAGCCCTTTTTGTGAGTGCAATTGGATGGGGGATAGGAATGGGAGGGGCTGCGTGCTTCGCCTTGCTTACAGCGCATTCAGAGATGTCTTTTTGCATGCCCTTCTGGCTCTACCTTGGGAGTGGATTTTCCATTTTACTCATCAGTATGGCCACATCCTATATTTGTGTGAGGAAGGTAGCTCATGTCGACCCAGCTATTGTCTTCAAAAGTTAATGCTGATTCCACAGTTGTCTGCAAAGACATTTGGAAGACCTATGGAGCGGGGGAGGCTGCTGTCCAGGCTCTTAGAGGGGTTTCTTTGGAGATACAGCAGGGGGAGTTGCGGTTGTTGATGGGGCCATCAGGTTCTGGTAAGACTACACTTATTTCCATCCTCTCAGGCATTTTAAGCCCAGATTCAGGCGAGTGTTGGGTGAGAGGCACAAATATCACAGCTCTTTCAGATGTTGAACAAACCCGTTTTCGGGGAAAGTACGTTGGGTTTGTGTTCCAAGTGTTTAACTTGATTCCGATGCTCACCATTGAAGAAAATGTGTGCATCCCTTTGCTTCTCTGTGGAGTTTCCCGTCAGGAAGCCTTACGTCGAGCACGGGAAGTTTTAGATGAACTCGATATGAAGGAGAAAATTGGGAAATTTCCTGCTGAGTTGTCAGGAGGGCAGCAGCAGCGCGTTGCCATCGCACGGGCGCTTGTACACTCACCCCACTTTATTGTCTGTGATGAGCCCACAAGCTTTCTTGACCTTCATACAGGATTGAAGATCATGGAGCAGCTCCAGCAGCTTGTTCGGAAGAATAAGATTACTGTCATTGTGGTCACTCATGACCCAAGAATTGTCAAGTTTGCAGACCGTATTGACCAGCTCGAGGATGGGAAGATTGTATATCCCTAACCTATTCCTCGTTCTTGAGGAGCAGATGTGGGCACAGTGCGCGCGAGGAATAAGTGTCCTCCTCTAATTTCTTTATGATACTGCCATTGAACTTGAGTTGTGGGGAGAAAGAGAATTTCTTGTTCATGTTTAAGAGGAGAGCGCTCTCTTACATCTTTTCCGCCTCCCTCATTGCGCAGGAGGGTCAAGCAATTTCCGCTGAAGCTTTCCATAAGGTTGGTAGCAGAGGTGCTTGTAAAGCCTAAACAGGGCTCAGGCTTTTTTCCTAGAGCATTGATACGTCTTTGTAGTTCAGCCGTATAGCTTTCAGGTGAACAGGACTCTCCTCGCCAGACATACTTTCTGTACTTTTCTTTATAATCAGGAAGTTTGGATAACCCAAGAATAGCTTTAGCTGCTATGGGGAGATATCTTTTTACTGTGTAGTCTATGTGTGCTGACTCGGTAGTTGAATCAACTGCTTGTGCTGAGGATTTTAGCCTGCCATTTTCATCAAAGGAAAAAGAGAGGCAACGTAAAAGCATATTAATTCCTTTGTAGCTATCCGCACAATATTCGTTGTGAACTGCTTTATACTCACCTTCTTTCAAGGTAGGATCGGAAAACAGCCGTCCTTTTGTCAAAAGGTTTGTCGCTATATCAAAAAAAGTACTTAAGTTGAACCCCTCATCTTCTAGCACTACCTGGGACCAGTCCACAGTTCGCATAAGTTTTTGAAAGTCTTTACAAAGAACTTTTCCACTTCCATTCTTTGCAACATACTTTCTTGTATTTTTGTCAAAAGAAAATTTTAAATCGGTTGCATCTTTCTGTAACATATTTAACAGGGCGCTCATTTCTTGAGCTGCCTGTGACTGAGGGACTCGAACTTTCTGTACCTTGTGAATCTCTCTATCCTCTTGCCCTAATTTGATGAATGCTTTTACCGCTTTTTCATTTCCCTGATATGCATAGGTGAGAACTTCATAATATGTCCTTGCGTTTCTTAGAGGGCCTGCAGCAAGCAAATGCTTTTCTCTTTTTAGAGCAACGATCTTTTGAGACACATTCTCTACTTGAGTTGTTGCGATAGCGAGAAGTGTTTGGATATTTTTATCTGATAGTTGTCCAAGATCCTGCTTTGATAGTTGTTCACAATATAAATCGTTTTGCAGATTTTCCCACTCTTGTTTGAGCTTTTTCATAGATGGAATGGTAATGTCAAAGTTTCTTTGGCAAAGAGATTTCGTGTGGTTCAATAGCTTCTGTAGCTTCGGATCAGCAAAAGGTTCCATGCGTAGAAGAAAGGATAAAATATCTTGATCAGATGGCGAGCCGTCGTAGAGATAATCGTGCAGTAATAGAACAGCATTTCCTAAGAAGGGAAGCAGCATTACATAGCTTCTCCAGGATTTTCCTCCGGACAAAAGAGAATATGAATGTTCTTTGAGTGAGACTGTTTGTTCAGCAGGGGGAGCGTAGGCACAGAAAATTTGGTAGAGGCCCCTCAAAGTGCTTGCAGCTGGTACATAATCGAATGGATTTACCTGATTTGTAGAAGAAAGTGTAATAGGATTGATACACATAAATAACGCTATGCTGAAA
>PMZB01000060.1 GCA_003170575.1 Chlamydiia bacterium
GGACCAATCCACACCTTCTTTAAAGGATAGGTTTCAATATTATTGTTCATATTATTATTTTCACAAGTGAGTTGATTATAAATGTGTTTTTAAAAGAGAGGAAGATTTTATGAGTACTTTTGTTCGAGTTGTATCCACTGGGTTCGATCTGTATGTGCGAGTCAGAGATGTTGTCATTGCCTGTTGCAATTTCAAAGAGAGTTGGGGCAAGCGAGCTCATAGCGTAACTGCAAAGGTGGATTGTGTGGCACAAGTTGCTTTTCTAGCTGCCCAGGCAGCAGATTGTAAAGCAACATATGATTGTTCTAGTTCTCGAACAACACGGATTGCAACGAAGCTGGCTCTAGGCACTGCCGATGTGGTCCAGACTACTTCTCATACTATTTCGAAAAATGGTAAATTAACAAAACAGGACGTTTACAATCTGGCAATTATTATCTTATTCCGTGGAGGTATGGCTTTGTCCGTAAGAGATGATCAAAAAGAAGTTTGTAAAAAAAATGGCAATTGGGTGCCTGATTCAGGAGCTCTTCTTCTCGCAGGTGCAGAATGTCTGAAGAAAGGAGATAAGTTATTATCCTTTGGTTCAGAGTGTCTGCAGAAAGGAGATATGTTATTATCCAGATTACTAAGCATTGTAAACTCAACAATTGCCGGCCAGAGAGAATCTATTATCCCGTTTGTTGAACGATATAAAGCTCGTGAAATTCTACATATTCTTCATGGCGAAAATCAAACCTCAGTGAATGTTTTTCAAAATGACGAAGAAAAACGCTCATTCTTGGAAGAAATGAAAACATATTCTAGAGAGGGATTATTATGCCCCATTTCAGGTGAATTTATTCGTCATCCAATTCATCACAAAGAACGGCCTACTCTCGTGGTAGATAAAGAGAGTCTTGACCATGTAAGAGTCAATCACCAAGACCATGTTGTTATTGGGAATGAGCGTTTCCCTCTTGAATCGTTTGAGGAAAATTCGATACCCGAAGAGGATCGAGAAGAAGCATATAAAGTGTTTCGAAGAATACATACTGTGCATCAGGAAATTGAGGCGGGATACAGAGCTCTTTTAAATCCAGCAATCCTGCAAACCATCCCACGAATGGTCTGGGATGATCCAAGAATGCAGCAATTTCATTGCCGGATTAGCCGCGACCCGATCCGATTTATTGTCTGTCCCAATGGAGATATGTCTAATTGTTATGAAGAGAAGCTATTGCAAAAGTGGTTAGAGGAGAACCCTCATCAACTACCCCCAGAGTGGCCTGTTGATATTCCTTTTGATATTGCTCACATACAACGGGATGGGAACGGCTTTCAAGACAGGCTCGAAATGGACCTCCGGGACATCTCCGAAGAAATTCAGGCAGCAGGACTTGGAAGAGCACAAATTAACCCTTTGGGATAAAAACTTAGTTTATGATCGGAGGTAAAATCCAATGGCAATCGTATTTCAAGCAGTAAACGTAGGTTTGGAAACCATCTGTTCTTTTCGTAATGTTGCTGTAGCGTATTATCATTTTCGAAACGGGTTGAATCGTTGGGCCCAGAGTCGGGCAACCCGTATAAGCTGTGTTGCTGATGGTGCCTTTGTAGCAGCAGAAGGGCTGAATATAGCCCATACACTCAGGAATAGACGAAATGAAGATAATACGCATGGTACTGAGCGCAGATGGTCGGTTATATGTATTGTGATTGGTATTTCTGTTGCAGTGGTCGTTTTTAGCGCCTGGACCATTTCACGAGTGGTTGTAGGTATTTTGGGCTCAATTCAGCAGGGAAGAGAAAACTCAGCACAAGAGAGGACATTACGATCTCTTGACTGGGTTATTATAACTCTTGCTCTTCCTATCATCACCGCAGGATCTTTTATCTACTATACCTCTCTTTCTCTCTCCTTAGCTCCTCTTTGGTATAACACACAAGGAAAAGCTTTCCCTGAAAGGCTGTGCAAACTTGCCCAGACAATTGGTAAAGCGGTTTCTCGTCCATTTGCACTTATAGCATATGAATGTGCAGCCCTGGTAGGAGTCGTACATCCATCTTCAGGTCGCGCTCTTTTTGGAAAGGTTTGCTCCATCTTTGGAGAACCTTGGTTTGGTGATCTTCCTACATTTGCAACTATTGAAGTACAGGCAGAACAGGCAGAACAGGCAGAACAAAATCCTCCGCCACCTCCGACGCAAAGCGATCTTTATACTATAATATCCACACATCAACCTGAACCTCTCTTGGATAATGTGAGGAAATTTGCCACTGCACAAATCAAATTTGTACTCGTTAAGGTAAATGGCTTTTTTGAATCCCGCTCTATTGTCCAAGTTGCGGAGCGTTATAGAGCGCGTGAATTTCTTCATATCACTCAAAGTGAAAATCAAACGCCAATTATGCCTTTTCAAAATGCGGAAGAGGAACAAACTTTTTTAAAGGAATTAAGCGCAAACGGCATAAAACAAGTTCTATGTCCTATTTCAGGTCGATTTATCCGTCATCCAGTTCATCACAAAGAACGGCCTACTATCATTGTAGAGAAAGAAAGCCTTGATCAGGCAAGAGCTAATCATCAAGAGCGTATTCTTATCGGAACCGAAACCTTCCCTCTTGAATCATTTGAAGAGGATTCGCCTTCTGTAGGGGTATTGGCACAAGAAACCCTCTATGTACAGTTTCGAAAATTACATGCACTCAATCAGGAAATTGCTGCTGGCTATAAGGCTCTTTTAAATCCTGGAACCCTCCAAACCATCCCAAGAATGATCTGGGATGATCCAAGAATGCAGCAATTTCACTGCCGGATTAGCCGCGACCCGATCCGATTTATTGTCTGTCCCAATGGGGATATGTCTAATTGTTATGAAGAGAAGCTATTGCAAAAGTGGTTAGAGGAGAACCCTCATCAACTACCCCCAGAGTGGCCTGTTGATATTCCTTTTGATATTGCTCACATACAACTGGATGGGAACGGCTTTCAAGACAGGCTTGAAATGGACCTCCGTGATATCTCCGAAGAAATTCAAGCGGCTGGAATTGGAACGGCGCAAATAAACCCTTTGGGGTAAAAACTGAGTTTATGATCGGAGGTAAAATCCAATGGCAATCGTATTTCAAGCAGTAAACGTAGGCTTGGAAACCATCTGTTCTTTTCGTAATGTTGCAGTAGCCTATTATCATTTTCGAAACGGGTT
>PMZB01000306.1:0-1313 GCA_003170575.1 Chlamydiia bacterium
GACTTACTGATTTGGTTAGGCGGATCACAAATATTTTTGAAACTTGGATGAATGATCTACTTCAAAATATTAAAACCGAGTTAGGTCAGTATAGAAGAGAAGCTAATTTAAGGACAATTTTGTATGAGCCACTTGCATGTGAAGTTGCAAGACGTTCTTTTAAATCAGAGAAGGGTCTGGCATTGGTAGAATCTTTGGTTGAACCTTATCTTGAGGAATCAGGTTCTCCTGGAACGCACGATCTAATTATCGATGGAAACAGAGAAACTTTTTCTTGGTAGAGGTCCATATCACGGAATCAGCTCCAGCGTGTATTTAGTTTCACCAGGAAGAAAGGAAGTAGGAATTCCATCAAGCCAAGCTTTATGTTGATCCCGGTAGTGCGGGGAAAGAGGGTGCCCGCTTTGCCCACAGGGCATATTCATGATGCCATCTTCTTCGTGGCCAGGGGAAACAACCATGCGCATAGAAGCGCCAAAGGCTCGGCCAGAGACTTTGGGGGCAAAATCAAGGTCGCCACCATTGGGCATTTTAGGCATATCAAGGAATAATCCAAGAATAGGCAAAGCTTTACTCAAGGGGTGCTGCACAGCTGAAACGTTACATGGGCCCCACGTGCCATCTCCGTCGAGACGTTCAGGCTTTTCTCGAATCATGGCATCGATAACTGCCCTGAGCTCTGCAGTCCAGGATTTGTAGGATGGGTCAACAAGGTATGATGGTTGCTGCGTGACAATAAGATAGATGGGCTCATCTAGATCCATGCGTCCAAGGTGGAACTGAGGAGAGGCATTCAGGCAGGGTGAAAAAAGGCGTGTGCAAATACTCTTGATGACCATTTCGCGAAATGTCCTAATCCAAAAAAAGCCCTTGGAGGAAGAGGAGCAGTGATGATCCCATTCATGAAGGGTTGCGAGAATTTTTTTGTGCTTAAGATTACTTTTATCAAGAGATTTTTCCAAAACTTTTTCCCAACGATCATAAAAGCTCGCTTCTTCATCCAGTTGTATTGCATACATGGTAGCTAATGTGTGTTGATTAGAAGAGTAAAGTCTTTTTTTGATTTGAAAAGCTCGGGCTGGGTTATGGTAGGCGTTTCCAAGCATAGGGTTGGCAATTACTCTGTTATTTGCCGTCCAGAGACGTCCATCAGCTGGATCAAGAAGAGGAGGAGTATTCTCATGCACCCAGTCTGTCGTGATAAAGTTATCCTTTCCCTCTGCAACCTCTTTGGGAATCCCTCCAACAAGCCCCCAGCCAATGTGGCCCTGTTCGTCTGCAACCATAAAATTAAGCACGGGCATGTGTATGTC
>PMZB01000306.1:1415-10161 GCA_003170575.1 Chlamydiia bacterium
AGCCTTCCCTGTGCGGTGAGGTAATACGCAGAGTCTTGCGGGTCAACTTCTATTGGAACAAGCCGGGATGTTTCTATGCAGCCATTTGTAAATCCCCAGGCAATATGCCGATTGCTTCCTACAATAAGAAGCGGCACGCCTGGCAGAGAAATACCGTCGAGCCGAATCTTAGAATCATCTGGAGCAGGATATTCATAAGAAAGCCGATACCAGATGCAGGGGACACTCAACGTGAGATGCATGTCGCAGGCGACGATAGCTCTACCCTCGTGCGTGCATGAGGGGGCAACTGCCCACTGGTTGCTTCCTGGACAGCCTTGTGGTTTATATTCTATATCCGAAGGTCCTATAGAACCTCTAAAAGCATGACTGAACGATTTTTGGGAGGGCACAGGAAGAATAGGGGAGTGATGGTTATCAAGAGGCGCTTCCCACACTGAGCCATTATATGCCAAAAATTGGGTGACTTCTTCCGGTAGGCACCGCTTCATGATCTGATGGAGCCGATTCATCTGCGCTTGCGAATCTTGCAGATCAAAAAACAGATCCAGTCCCACTAAAATTGAATCTTCTTCAGTCCAAGGCTTTGGCGTTTCTCGAAGCAGCAGGTATTCAAAAGGCCGAACATGAAGAGTGTTAAGTCCAGCATTAACCCCTTCAGTATATGCTGTAAGGAGCTTTTGCTCATACTCAGACAGGTTTTGTAAAAGAAGGTGTGCGTGTTTTCTAAACGAATGGAGCCTGTTTTTTTTATCCATTTCAAGAGTTGCAGGACCAATAAGCTCTGAAAGCTCGCCAGAAGACATTCGCCGCAAAAGGTCCATCTGAAAAAACCGTTCTTGTGCATGTAAAAACCCGATTGCGCGTGTCACATCAAGGCGGTTTTTTGCATAAATGGTGGGTATGCCATGATCATCTCGATCAATGCGCACAGGGTTCTCAAGGGAAGCAAGCTTTTTTTTCCCGGAGGTAGCCGGGTAGCTTCCAAGGAGTAAGCATAGAACTGCGAATACAACAAAACAGATGCAAACAAAAGCTACCTTTAGAAATTTGCGTAAACGTCGAAAAAAATTGGACATTTTTCTACCTTTCACCCCAGGTACATGTTCACGACCCTATCTCTGAACCAGATAGGCGAGGCGGCCAGGATGTCACGATTTCCGACGAGTCCAATAGCCTTGCGCTATTGGCGAGGAGAAAAGCGTGACAGACTGACCGTCGCAGCCAGCCGGTTCAGAGTGGAGGGTCGTGGAACATGTGCCCCATAAGTGTTTGATTTGATGAGCCAACTATGCGCACATTTTGAAGTGTTCCGATGAGAGACGAATCTCCCTTGAACACAACTTGTTTCCAGGTACGTGTGCGTCCTTTTACCATTTTTTCATTTTTAGCGCTCATGCTTTCTACAAGCACCTCACATGTTGAACCCATGAGGTGCGAAGCTTCTTTTTGAGAAAGCTGATCTAGCAGGGAAAGAAGGGTATGGAGTCTTTCCTCTTTTACCTCTTTTGGCACATCGTCAACCCATCTCGAGGCAGGTGTTCCTTTTCGTGGGCTATAGGCAAAGATAAAGCCAAAAGAATAAGCAAATTCTTCCATAGCAGTGAGAGTCTCTAAAAACTCTTCCTCGGTTTCGCTTGGGAAACCAACAATGATATCGGTTCCCAGGGCAATGTCAGGCACATGCATTTTAAGAAGATGAACTTTTTCCCTATACTCTTCTTTGGTATACATGCGGTGCATTTTCTGTAAAATCCTGTTAGAGCCTGCCTGTAGGGGGAAGTGCACACACTCGCATACACTATCTAAGTCTCTAATAGCCATCATAAGGTTTTCAGTAATATCTACAGGATGGCTTGTTAAGAATCGCACTCGGCAATGACCCACAACTTTATCGATCTCGCCCAGGAGATCGTGAAAATGAATGTTCCAGTCAGCATCCTTGCCATAGCTATTCACGTTTTGCCCAAGAAGGGTAATTTCCTTATAACCGCCATCAACTAATCTTTTGCACTCATCAATAATTTCTTTTGGCGGCCTTGACACTTCTTTGCCGCGGGAGTAGGGCACAATGCAATAGGTGCAGTGCTTGTTACATCCGCGGATTATCGACACGCTTGCCTTGATAGAATCCTTTCTTTTAGCAAGATCATACTCTAGTTCATGGGAGAAGGTTTCCGCTGTTTGCGCCACCCTCTGGCCTTGAAGCACTTGGGTTACCACCTCGCTCAACAAGTGTATGTCATTTGTTCCGAGGACAAAATCAAGGAAGGGGAATTTTTCCAGAAGCTTTTCTTTTTTGACGCTTGCCATGCACCCAGTAATACCGATAACCGGGCGGTCCGGCCGTGCGCGGTGAAGCTGTCCGAGTTTACCCAGCACCTTTCTTTCAGCCAAGTCGCGTACAGAACAAGTATTGAAGATAAGCAGATCTGCCTGCAGCTCGTCATCAACCTCTATCAGCCCTCGGCGCTCGAGCATGCCTGTGATGACTTCGCTATCAAGCTCATTCATCTGGCAGCCATAGGTCCGAATGTAAAATGTCCTAAGTTGTCTCATCTGTCCAGCAATGTTAGAAAAGGAAGAAATTTTAGAGGAAAACTACCCTTTATAGACAACAGGTTTCTTTTTGTTATCAAAGCATCCCAAATTTGGCTCACAAAAAAAAGATTGACGTTGAAAGGCAGTCGGAATATAAATTTCACTGAGTGAACATGATCAACTAAAGTTTGCAATAGAGGAGATTAATTTTCCGTTGTATCTTTCTGAGGATAAGGAGCTTGTGTTGTCAATGAATGTTACTTTTTGACAAGATAAAAAGAAATTCGTGACAAAATTGCCTGCTGCAGATGCCTTCTGGGAGGAGTGGAGGGTCGTGAATATTACCCCAAAGAAGTGACCCTAGATCAACTTTTTCCAGAGAGAAAAAACCAAGGGAATTATTGGCCCTGGATAAGGCTTGAGAAAAGCCTTTTTGATTAACCAATGTTTAGTGGAGAAACATATATGAAGTTGTTTTCATTGTTAACAGTTGGACTGATGTCTTTCTGCGCCCTAGGATTTACACAAAATAAGGCATTCAAACCAAATGCCAGCCATAGCCGATCCCACACAAAAAGCGTGTCTTTGCAATTCGTCCCAACAAGTGACGTGCCTCTCACGGCTGGGCAATCTATTCCTTTAGATTCAATTGTAAGCATTTCCCCAAAGTATTTCTCTCTGTCTTCTGATGGCACATTGATTAAGATAAAGAAGAAAGGCAACTACGACACATCTTACTTTCTTCTGCTGACTAATCGAGTTGCTCTGAATCCTACTCCAGTCATGGTCATGCTTGAATTCTCAAAGAATGGCAAGAGCAATTGGAGGGTTTTATCGCAACAGATGGTCACTCCGAATGTCGGCTTTTACAGCAGCGTTCCTGAATTTACTGTGGCGAACCCAGGATACCTCAGACTAACGATTGGGACAATTTCCTCGACTCAGCCGTTGGTCTTGGCTGGTAATCAACCAGACGTCACAATGGTAGTCACCAGAGCGACGTAATGGATGAAAGCGGTTTCTTTGCAAAAAAGGGATCTTAATGTGATTGCCCTGAGAATACAGCCGCTTTTGTGGGTTGGATCTTTCCTCGGGGTTTTTTCTGGAACTGCTTAGGACTGAAGAATCGGCTTTCTTTCTCAGCGATTCCCAATGGGAATCGCTGGGTCTTGCCTATTCTTCAGTTTAGAAATTCTTGCAATCTATAGGAACAAGACTCTTGAGTAAACATTCTTTATCAAGAGTGAGCACACAAATTCCATTGTCATTTTCGCCGTAGACAAGATTGATAACATTTCGGCCATTTTCAACTTGTTCCACAAATCCTCCAGGGAAAACCACGGACCAGAGAAGATTGCAAATGGAAGTGTGCGGCGTCTTGGGGGTGCGATACATGTTCTCCCAGATGATTGGATATTCTGAAATCTTTTTTCTTCGAAAAGGAAACGTTGGTTCAAACGTATAGGCTCCTAGAGCATAGATTCGTACTCCGTCTTTATGAAAAAAGCTATGAAAAAACGAAAGGTATTCTCCATCTACCAGAATGGCTGGAGTGCCTCCACTGATGTTTCCCCATTTTGATTCCCAATCGAGTTTTGTTTTTTCCTCTGAGACTACTTGGGTCACCCTTCCGTCCATATCAGGGTTAAGCTTTAAAATCTCGAAAGGGTTAAAAGAATAAACAAAATACAAAGAGGAGTCGTTTTCAAAAAAAACCCAGTTTTTCTCAACCATTCTCTTTTGATATTGTACCCGAATATTGCTTGTGAGTTCCTCTTTGAGTAAGTCAAGTGTGCCTAACTCTACTGTGGTTCCATAGAAAGGCATGATACTCTCGGGCATGTACATCATATGCACTTTGTTGTGAAAAAGAAAAAGGCGTGGATCTTCACAGGGGAAACGGCCAGTATCCATAGGGTGAGCTTTCTCAATGGGTTGAAAGCAATCATTCAATGCGGCTGAATAAATAGAGTTTTTTGGAAAGGTATGATCCCGGAATACAAGAAAGTACCCATTGTCTCTTTGAACAATTGACGGATTATACCCATTGGGATTGCTGTCAAATTTTATTGGGAAGGCTTTTAAGACAAGACCATTTTTGTCTGCCTGGGGAACATTGGGGAATAGCTCTGTCAGATTTTGCGGATTATAATGTTCGAAATGTTCGGAATTTCTTAAATTAATCTTAGGTCCCTCAAAAATGCCCTCTATGCTGTGCTTCTCTTTTTTTATAGCAACTATTCGATAATCGTCTTCTCTGATAAACGAAAATGGATATTGGAATGAAAATTTGTATTTTTTTGCTCCAGAGCTTGGTATGACAAATGGATAATCATCCGAAGTCCAGTGGTAAATTCTGTATTCCGAGACATCAGGNNTCATTCATCTGGCAGCCATAGGTCCGAATGTAAAATGTCCTAAGTTGTCTCATCTGTCCAGCAATGTTAGAAAAGGAAGAAATTTTAGAGGAAAACTACCCTTTATAGACAACAGGTTTCTTTTTCTTATCTTCCATCGACATTTTTTGGGGGGATAAACTATTTGCTCTTTCTTGCGGAATTTTTTACCATGGCGTTTGGTGTACGACTTTTGCAAGGTCCTTGTCGACAATTTCGCTGATCGGCAGTCGTGAGCCTTTTTCGATAGTATAGGTTCAGAGACAAGAGACGTGGCAACTTTGGTTTTACATTCTAGAAAAAGATTTGTATCAACTGATTTGCCGCTCAGTAGAACAGGCACTATAGCTGTGAGAATCAACATGGGACAACCTTCTGCATATAGTATTTGGTAAAAAGGGAGTCTAGCATAGTTCTGAAACAATATTCAAGTTCAGTCATGCTCTCCTAGGATAACCCGAAAAAATCAAGTAATCTGGAAAATGCAATTGTTCAACGGATCATTCAGGGGATGACCGATAAAATTAAGCCGCTTCGCCTTTTAAGTATGGGCAGCGAGGGACTGATGTCCGATTTTCTTACCTTAGAAAAACTGGTTCTTGCTGGGGTTAAGAAGATCTATCTTGATTGTGTGGATCCAAAGATTGATGTTCAGAAAGTTGAAAGGATTCGAAAGTTCTTCTTAAGCTATCCTGAAGCCTCAGTTGAGCTAAATGCCTATAAAAGTATTGATGAGCTGCCAGCTGAAAAAGGGGAGTACTCTGCAGCCATTGCTGTTGATTTTAACTGTCTTGCCGGATGGGATGATAAAACTGCGTTTATTGGGACAGCTGATCTTATGAAAGCATATCGTTGCCTAAGTCAAAAAGGATTTTTAGGCTTTGGTTTTAGTGACGAAGATACTCTTTCAGGCCCGCAAATGGCTCCTGTTGTTCTCACTGCTTGCCTCCCATTTATTCAAACTTTAGCTAATGACCTAGCTTCAAGACTTCCGGAAAAAGAGGATCTTACACTTTGGATTCCTAAACTTCGGTTTGCATCTGTTGCCCCTCTATGGCTTTACTCTCTTGCCCTAGCGGCAGAAAAGGAGGGGAAGAAATTTAGCAAAATTACACTTATCAGCCTTGCTGAACTTTGGGATAAAAATACACTTTCCCCATTCCAAACCATGCTTCAAGCCCTTTTCCCAACTTCAAATGTGGAAATCATTTTTAAGCAGGCGCAAAACAAAAAGTGTGACTTCTTGCTTACTGGCCCTCTTGAAGAGGAATTTAAATCCAGGCAATACCTTTCTTTTTTGAGCCCAAAGTCCACTACCTATATCGTCTATCCACGAGGGAAACTCTCTCGCCAAGACAATGATCAAGAGGACAAGAGAGAGAATCTGATCCCTGAGAGGGGCGCAGCGGCCAGAAAAAGGTAACCTTATACACATCTTAATGTGTATAGCAAAAATTCCTCGACCAAGAGAGGAATTTTTGCTTTTTTTGTCTTATTTCACCTTTAATTCGTCGTAAACAGTTCCGAGCCATTCATGCAAGTCGACAATTTGGCACGCTTGGCCTATAACGCCTGAGCGGCATTTTTTTGCCATATAACAGAGCTCAGGGATGTTTATCTTAAGTTCATCTAAGGGAGTGTTTTCTTGTAATGCTTTATGAATAAGCCTCAAACACCACTGCGCCACAGCAGTTGTCGGTGAACGCCCCTTCCCTCCCACGCAGTTATACCAAACATCTCCACCAAGTTCGAAGATCCGCTTTTGGAGTACATTGAAAAGCCGTATCTCGGGTACTGGATGTTGATTGATCCATCCGTCTAAATGAAGATGAATGAAAGGAATTTTTTCCCCATTTTCCATTACTGCTTCAAGGGTGCTTTCTACAACTTGTGGGTGGTTGTATTGTTCTCGTTGTTGGCTAGCGTCTTGAGGCTCCCTTACAGAGTCAAGCACTGTTTGTCCGGTCTTCACCAATTTCATGCCTGGTATTTCCAATAATCCTAAGACGTGATTTTCCCAAAAATCCGAGGCTTTTCCATCAACTCCATCACTTGATTCATTTGTCTCATTCAATGAGACGAATACCCGAATACCGTCTTGAAGAGCACACTTAAAGAGGAGAGCGGCACTCTTCTCTTTTGAAGGTATTTTTCTAGGGCACTCACCTATGCGGAACCGACCAAAAGGAGTATCTACATCATTCCAGAAGATGCCTTCTTTTTCTTCGATTTTTATCGATGGGTCAAACGCCTCATCTGACTTTAACATATCAATGATCTGTTTGGCTTTTGCCATCTTATCCGCGCGCAGCTCATGTGCTCGTTCTTTCATTTTAGATAATGGGACAAGATCCTCTGGAAAGGATCCATACTTTTCATCTTTTCGGAGTTTAACAGGCTCGGGGAAAATAACTTGCGGGAGGAGGTCTTTATAGGTGGCAAAATGAGGATCAGCTACAATTTTAGCATGAATACTCTTGCAAACACCCTTGTTATAGTCTTCGTCGGCGCTTTTCTGCATTGCCTTAAAAAGTTCTGTAAGAAATGCTAGCACTTGATCGCCCTCTGGGATAACCTTAAATATCTGGTTATGGGGGTTGAATGCATTTGCTGCTACTTCTCCAGGCCTCATCTGGGAAGCTCCCGACGTCCAAAGCGCCTCGGCGATTATGGGGGTCTCCGGGAACACTTCCTTAAGTTGTGATAATCTCATATTTTCCTCTTTTATTATTGATTACAGGTTTATGTTTTACTGAGCCTTTAACTCCTCGTAGACAGTTCCGAGCCATTCATGCAGGCCGACAATGTGGGAAGCTTGGCCTACAGCTCCTGGACGATATCTGCGAAACAAAGAAATAAGCTCTGAATTGTTTACTTCAATTTTTTCTAACGGGGTCTTATCTTGTGCTTGTTGATGAACATGCCGCAGAGCGCACTGTCCCACAGCTGCTGATGCAGAACGTCCTTTTCCACCAATACAGTTAAACCACACCCTCCTTTGTAGATCATCTTTAGTGAGAGCGTAGATCCTATTTTGGAGCACATTGAAAAGGCGTGTACTGCGTATTGGGCTTTGATCGCGCTGTCCGTCCGAATGTAGATGGGTGAGAATGGTCTTTTTGCCAGTTTCCAGATTCGTAGCTTCAATAGTTCTTTCTACCACGCGTGGTTTGTTGAAGTCTTTTGGCCCTTTTTCTTCCGATGCAAGTTCCGTTTCCCCTAGATTCTTTAATTTCCATCCGGGAATGTTTACGGCATCTAAAACTCGGCTTTTCCAGAAATCAGAGACTTTTCTAGTACTTGATTCTCCTGTCTCATTCAAAGAGACAAATACCCGAATTCCATCTGAAAGTGCTGCTTTAAATAGAAGAGAGACTTGGTCAAATTCCTTTGGAGGATACATCCAGCTTCGAGAATATCCAAAAAATGAGCCAACCTTCTGCATAACAGATTTAAATACAAAAAACACTTTGGCAACAATCTTATCAGGTGCCTTTGAAGTCCCTTTTGTTGGACAGGCGCTTATTCGAAAACAGCCATATGGAGTATCCACATCATGCCAGAAGGAACCTTCTTTTTCCTGTTTCTCCTCAGCTTTTTTCTGTTGCGCCTTTGCTTTTTCATCAAGCTTTTCATCTGACTTTAACATCTTAATGATCTGTTTGGCTTTGGCCATATTGTCCGCGCTCAATGCTTCAGCTCGCTCTTTCATGTGGGATAATGGCACACGATCTTCTGGGAAGGATCCAAAGTTATCATCTGCACGCAATTTTTTGATTATTGGGATTGTAATTTGGCAGACAATATTT
>PMZB01000055.1 GCA_003170575.1 Chlamydiia bacterium
ATCATCCGTTTGCGCAGGTTAAGGATCGACCAGTAGGTTAGGTCAGTGCAAACAGTACGCCTATTTCTGTTTTTCTTCGAGTAATTCTCGAGCGCAGTAGCTGAATAAAATGGAGAGAATGTCTTAATCACTAGGCCTTCAAGCAGTTTCTTTTCTTCGCTTTTGTGGAGTGCATATGTCAGGCCATTTTGTTCCAGGCATTTTTCTGGGGGTATTTCCTCCATGTTGACTGATTTATCTGTGGTCATAAGCCATCCTCCCTGTCTCATCGAGTTTGCAATATGAGGTAAAAATTGTGGATAGTGATGAGGAACGAAATAAGCTGCCTTCATATAAAATATGTCAAATTTATTTTCTAGTTTTGCTTTCAAAACAACAGGGTATTGGTCAGGATTTGTGATATCTGCATTCACAAAAATCACACTTCTATTTCTGGGAAAAGCTGCTCCATGATACTGCCAAGGGAAATCAACGCGCACCTCGTTTTCATTTTGATTGGAAGAGAGAACAACTTTATCTAAATCAACGCCTACGCATTTCAAGTTAAAAAAGAATTTTAACGCTAGACTGTTCATATCAAGCTTGCCATTGATGCAAGGGATCGCTGCTCCCCCAAATTGCTGTTGCCGCAAAAAAAAGCTGTCGGATTGTTCAAGAGATGTATGTACGGCTTTCTGGGTCAAACTGTCATGAGCTTTCATTTGTTGTAGCGCAGCATCAAACTCCTGGTACGAGAGCGGTGTAAGATCAACGAATGTAAACTCTTGTGCATCTGTTGCTAACAGAACGCTTATGCAATCTGGGCCAGAACAACCATAGATGACGCTTAGGTCTTTGCCTTCTGGGTTGACAATTTTTCTCAAACTGCGAAAATAAGCGTTCAAGAATACACCAATGTTATCATTAATGCGTGGATCCAGGTCTAAGAGAGGTCTATATATGTCTCTCTGAGCTATAGGTAATTGGGCAATGAGCGATAACGCCTCAGGGGAGTTTTGGTTTTTTAATTTTGGATCGAGAAGAAATTGCATCAAGCGCCTGTGAACCTCTTCATAAGGCAAATAGTGACTTAAATTGCCAATGCCCATTGCTTGGATGTACGCATGCGTTTTCCTCTTTGTTGTATTGCCGACAAAAATTTCTTGGTAGCAATAATTCGAAAGAATTGGGCTATATGTCCGAACGTCCCAAACGCGTTTAAGGACGCCTCTAACCAAATCCTCAGGACTTGAAGGGAGGGGATGATCGAATTTCAGGGAGTCAATAATAAATGGAATGATCTGATCTTGTTCGTATAACCTTTTTAGTACTGAATCAACACCTTTTTTAACCAATTCTGCGGTTGCTTTCCACTGAACCATAAGCTTTTCTTCGATGTATGTATCAACTTCATCTTCACTTAATACAAGGACAGGAGATGTAGGAAGGGGGGCGTCATCCATGCAAATATCCTTATGAAATTGAATGTAGCATGGATCAACAAGATATCTTGACGAATCAGGCGCCGTTACTTCAACAATACTATGGGCGGTTGCGAGGGTCACTTTTGGTTCAAGATCNNGCCAGAAGGGTTTCGGAAGGAGAGAGGATTATCTGGACAATCTTTCTGCCCATGTTCTTTGAGATAGATTTTTGTGATGTTTCGAACAAAGGGAATAAGCTGTTCAGCTGTGGAAAGAAGCTCTGCTTTAAAGGGTGGGCGCACTTTCTCCCCGAGGCCATGTATACGAAGACATTCTCGAATAAAGTATTCTCCCTCTTCTTTGATCTTTTTCAGCTGGGTTTGAGTTTTAAAAATGGTGTTTAAGTGCTGGGCAATAAGTGCCTCTCTTAAAGTGAAAATGCGATCTTCAATGGCTGGTTTGAGAAGATCCTGGGAGTATGGTTTTTTATTAAGAACATCAGCACAAGCATCAAAGAGCGATGCCAAATAAGGAGTCGGATCGTCCTTGAACAAAGCCCTAATCTCCACAAGCAAGCCGCTCTTGTCAAACTCTCTAGCGATGAAGTCTTTATCCACAGGNNCGGTTTGAGGAAGTGCAGCAAGGAATTCTGCAATTTTTCGAAAGAGCATTTGATCCTTAATAAATACCCCTAAGTCAATCTTGAGTTCTTGTGTAAAGAGAGTTGTGATGGGGAAGTGATTGCGAATTGTTTCGAGCACTCTGGACCTGAGCTCTGCGATTTTGGCGTCAGCTTCGTGAGGCGTGTCATGAAGGGTGAGCGATTCGAGAGAACTACTGAGTTCTTGTAGGCTTTCTGGAGAAGGTGTGCTGGATAATGCAACAGTCATAGTATTGTTTGTTTTCCAAAATTAAGGTTTTAAGTAAAAATCAAATATTGTAAGTATAATTTAAAAATTCAAATATTCGCAATACTTGTGTGTATTTCGCGCTGATGTACTTTACATCATCCGTTTGCGCAGGTTAAGAATCGACCAGTAGGTAAGTTCAGGGCACACTCCCCGCTCAGATCTCTTGTTCGGAGGGTACGCCGCTAGCACGTCAAATAAACAAAGCGAGTAGTTGTCTACGGGACTCAGAAGGTCTTCAAGAAGGTTTTTTTCTTCGCTTGTATGGAGCGCAAATCTCATTCCGTTTTGTTTCAGGCAGGTTTCAGGAAGTACTTTTTCCGTTGGATATGATATATCTGTTGTCATAAGCCATCCGCCCGGTTTTAGCAATTTTGCAATATGAGGTAAAAATTGTGGGTAGTGTCGAGGAGCGAAGAATGCTGCTTTCATATAAAATATGTCAAATCCACTTTCTAGTTTTTCTTTCAAAAGAGGAGGGTAGAATTGAGGTTTTGTAATATCTGCACTCACGAATGTCACAGTTCTATTTCTGGGAGAATCTGCTCCATGATACTGCCAGGGGAAATCAATGCGCACTTGGTTTCCATTTTGAGAAGAGAGAACAACTTTATCTAAATCAACTCCTATGCTTTTTAGATTAAAAAAGAATTTTCCCGCTATTTTTTCCATCTTTTGTTTGCCTTTGGAGTAAACGCTTACTGCTGCCCCAAGTTTCAATTGATACCAGAAATACAGGGATTGTTTTAAGGATTCATATAAAGCTTTTTCGGACCATCTATCTCTCATTTGTGCGAGCGTAGCAGCAAACTCATCGTATGAGATAAGTGTACAATCTACAAATGTGAACTCTTTTGCATCTGTTGCTAACATAACGCTGCAATCAGGACCAGAACAGCCGTAGACGACATGTTTCTCTTCTGTTTCGGGATTCACAATTTTTCTAAGACTGCGAAAATAGGCATTGAAGACTATACCGATGCTATCATGGATGCGTGGATCAAGGTTTAGCAGGGGGGCAAATTGGTCTATTTGTTTTGTGGGTATTTGAGCTAAAAGAGATAAGGCCTCAGGTAGATTTTGGTATTTTAATTTGGGATCTTGAAGGAATTTTTTCAAGCGCCTGTCAACCTCTTCATCTGGCAAATAGTGACTTAAAAAAGCAATGCCCAGTGGTTCAATGTACTCATGGGTTTTGCTTTTGGGTATGCCGAAAAAAATTTCTTGATGGCAACAATTCGCTCTGATTGGCGTATAAGACTGAATGTCCCAAATGCGTTTAAGGGCGCATCTTACCCAATCCTCAGGATTTTCAGAGGTAAATTCTGGATCGTTGTACGTGTATGTAATGATCTGATCTTGATCGGATAATTTTTTACGTACTGACTCAACTCCTTTTTTCACCAATTCTTCGGTTTGTTTCCAGTGAATCATAAGCTTTTCTTCAATGTATGCATCCACTTCATCCTCACGCAATACAAGAACAGAAGAGTTTGGAAGAGAATCCTCATCCATGCAAATATCCTTATGAAATTGCAGGTAACATGGATCAACGAGATATTTTGATGAATCATTCGCAGTTACTTCTACAATACTGTGAGCGATTGCAAGGGTCACTTTTGGTTCAAGATCGAAACGAGCCAACACTTGGGTTGTATACCCAAGAGCATGTAAACAGGCCTCCATGATTGTGGCTGCAGTAAAACCATGACGGTTATAACCAGAACGGTTTCGGAAGGAAAGGGGGTTATCTGGGTAATGCAGCTCATTTTCCCTGAGATACATTTTTGTGATATCTCGAACAAAAGGAATAAGTTGTTCAGCGGTGGAGGTAAGCTCTGTTTTAAAGGTGGGGAACACTTTGTTCGAGAAAAAATGGATACGAAGACATTCTCGAATGAAGCGTTCTCCCTCTTCTTTGATCTTTGCATTTATGGGCACGACATTCCACTCTTTTAGCCCGGAAGCATGGTGCATGATTGGAATCATGATCTCTCTTTTTTCAGTTTGCAGAACAGTAAGCGCATCTTTTAAGGTGAAAAGGTGATCTTCAAGCGGATTTTTTAGTAGATCCTTTGTGAATGATTTTTTATTCACGACATCAGCACAAGCATCATAGAGTGACTCTACATATGGAGTCGGATCTTGGTCTTGGGAGGTCAAAGCCTTAATCTCCACAAGCAAGTCGCTTTTCTCAAAATGCCTGGCGATGAAGTCTTTATCCACAGGGCCGGTTTGAGGAAGTGTAGCAAGAAATTCCGCAATTTTTCGAAAGAGCATTTGATCTTTGATAAGTACCCCTAAGTCAATCTTGAGTTCTGGTGTAAAGAGAGTTGTGATGGGGAAGTGATTGCGAATTGTTTCGAGCACTCTGGTCCTGAGGTCTTCATCTTGAGGCGTTTCATGAATTGAGAGCGATTCAAGAGAACAGGTGAGTCCCTGTATGCTATCTGGAGGGGGATTACTGGATAATTCAACGGCCATAACCCTAAACCATCCGTTTGCGAAGGTTAAGGACTGACCAGTAGGTCTGGTCCGAACCCGGAGTACGCATATATCTCTCGTGAGGATGGAAAAATTCGAGTGAAGGAATCGTGCAAAGTGGGTCGAATGGCGGAATCATAAGGCCTTCAAATATTTGCTTCTCTTCACTTCCTTGGAGTGCAAATGTCAAGCCATTTTGCTCCAGGCATTTTTCTGGAGGCATTTCCTCCATCATGAATGTTTTATCAGCAGTCATCAACCATCCCCCTTTTCTGATTGATTTTGCAATGTGTGGTAAAAATTGTGGGTAATACAGGGGAACGCGAAAGGCTGCCTTCATATAAAATATGTCAAATTTGTTTTCCATTTTTGCTTTCAAAAGATCAGGGTAGGATTTAGGGTTTGTGATATCCGCACACACCAATATCACAGTTCTATTTCTGGAAGATGAGGCTCCATGATACTGCCACGGGAAATCAACGTGAATTTCGTTGTTATTAGTGGAGAGAACTACTTTATTTAGATCAACACCGAGACCTCTTAAATTAAAAAAGAATTTTAACGCTAAATCTTTCATTTCCTGCTTGCCGTCGCAGTAGTGGCTTATTGCTCCCCCATTTCGAAATTGCCGTGTTAAAAAGCTATCGCTTTGTTCGAGTTGTGAACATAGAGCAAATTCGGAAAAGGGGTTAGGGTCTTTAAGTTGAGTTAACGCAAGCTCAAATTCCTGGTAGGAGATAGGTGTAAGATCAACAAATGTGCATTCTTGGGCATCGGTTGCTAACATAACGCTTATGCAGTCCGCACCAGAACAAGCGTGGATAACACGTACGTCTTTTCCTTGGGGATTGACAAATTTTTTAAGACTCCGGAAATAGGCGTTTAAGAATACCCCAATTACTTTAATGCGTGGATCCGGGTCAAGAAGGGAAGCGTAGTTTTCTCTTTGTATTGATGGAAGGTGTGCAATAAGAGACAAAGCTTCAGGAGAGTTTTGCCTTGGATTGTGAAGCAATAGGGCCAAGCGTCTTTCAACTTCTTTATCAGGCAAATGGGGACTCAAAGAGCTAATACCCATTGCTTTAATGTACTCATGCGTTTTACTTGGTGAGGGGGCGTCAACAAAAATCTCTTGAAATCCACGATTTGAAAGAATTGGGCTATATGTTCGAACATCCCAAACACGTTTCAAGGCTCCTCTTACCCACTCTTCAGGATTTGAAGGGATGTATTCAGGAGGGATTCCCAGGCGGTCAATTATAAAAGGAATGATCTGATCTTGTTCGGAAAGCTTTTTACGTACTGACTCAACCCCCTTTTTAACCAACTCAGCGTTTTGCACAAAATGAACCATAAGCTTTTCTTCGATGTGGGTATCAACTTCATCTTCCCTCAATACGAGAACAGGAGCGGTAGGAAGCAGCGCTTCTTCGCAAACATCTTTATGAAATTGAATGTACGTTGGATCAACAACATATCTTGACGCATCAGTCGCCGTAACTTCCACAATACTGTGGGCTGTTGCGAGTGTCACTTTTGGGTCAAGATCGGAACGGACCATAACTCGTGTTTTATATCCAAGAACATGCAAACAGGATTCCATGATTGTAGCTGAGGTAAGTCCATGATGGTTATAGCCAGAAGGGTTTCGGAAAGAGAGGGGGGTATCCGGGCAATCTTTTCCGTGCTCCCTGAGATAGATTTTTGTACTATTTTGAACAAAAGGAATAAGCTGTTCAGCGGTTGACGTGAGGCCTTGTTTAAAAGTGGGTTTCAGTGGCTCTTTGAGGGCATATATACTAATGCATTCTCGAATAAAGTATTGGCCCCCTTCTTTGATCGTTTCGACTTTTTGAAGGACGATTTTGCATTGGGCTTGAGTTCTAGCAATGGTGTTTGGAGAGTGCTGCGCAACAAGGGCATTTTTTAATGTGAAAATACGCCCTTCAATCGCTGATTTAAGTAACTCTTCCGAGAATAATTTTTTGTTGAGAACATCAGCACACGCCTCATATAACGACGCCAAATAGGGAGTCGGATCTTCCTTGAACAAAGCTTTAATTTCCACAAGCAAGCCACTCTTCTCAAAATGCCTGGCGATGGAGTCTTTATCCACAGGGCCGGTTTGAGGAAGTGCAGCAAGGAATTCTGCAATTTTTCGGAAGAGCATTTGATCATTGATAAATACGCCTAGATCAATTTTGAGTTCTGGAGTAAAGAGAGTTGTGATGGGGAAGTGATTTCGAATTGTCTCGAGCACTCTTGCCTTGAGTTTTGCGATTTTGCAGTCAGCTTCACGAGGCGTGTCGTGAAGGGTGAGCGATTCCAGAGAACTTGTAAGCCCAGATATGTTATCTGGGGGAGGATTGCTG
>PMZB01000005.1 GCA_003170575.1 Chlamydiia bacterium
GGGAAATTATGAGTTCGATTTCTTTTGATGCTTCTCTGGATCCTTTTCGCACCACCAATCAGGCTTTGATAGATGGGACGGCGTCTTCTTGGAGCGGAGGATATAAACGCGTTACAATTAATACTCAACCTGCTCTGCAATATCTAACGATGAGCAAAATGGGCTGGACTGAGTTGCTGCCATTTCTACGAAGGACAGGGGAGTATGCCTCAGGTCAGCTCGCGGAGGTCTTTAATGATGATAAAGTAATAGCGGGAACTCGCAGAGGATTTTTTGCAGTAATTGCTAAATATCCTCAAATGAAATCTGAAATAGATGAACGGATCGAAAAAAATGTTCGGACAGTGATTGCGAATGCAGGAAAGCCTGAGAGTGATGCTGAGAGGATCCTTTCCCAAATTAAAGGAGAATCTACATTTCAACGAACGCCAGCAACACAAGTGGATTTTCAGAACCTCTACGAAACAGATGCAGCCATTCAAGATATTAGTTGGATTGTCGATGGAGTTGAAGCAACTTCAGATCCTAATAAAGCGATCATATTAGCGGAACAACTGTTCTTTTATGCGTTCTCTGCCCCAGAGGCTACTCGTTTAGATGGTGAAATCGCCCGGGGAATGAGTGCTCTCTTAGAAAAAAGGATCTCTGTTGCTAAAATCTCTGAGCTGTTGGAAAAAAACACCCATATCCCTCTCGTAAATTTGCTCAACCGTTTTATCCCTATGTTTTTGCAATGCCTGTCTATGTCAACCAGTCCAATCGAGCCATTAAGGGAATTGTTAAAAGTTTTTTCAGTTAAAATGAACCTGTCTTCTAATGAATGGAAAGCATTTGTCCGTGCAGTAGAAGAATATATCAACGCAATAAAACTCAACGAAAAGGGGAGTGAGGATATATGTTTTTTGGTGTTGCCCCATCTTATGAATATGTTGCATTGGCCGCTTGCAAATCTTGAAACATCTACAAAGCTCATCAAAAGCTTAACCAAAAATTATAACGACTTAACTAAACAATCGAACCCCAGAGACCCAGGATATAAAGGGAGCATACCTGGACTTGTGGGCATTGCATGGATGCTTGCACAAGAGGGGGAGGATATCAAAAAGCTCTTTTCTCTGCGCCCTTCTACGTATCGCACGAAAGGGGAAGAAGCTGAACAGAAAGATCTTGTAAAATTCTTTCAACATATTCTTGAGGCGGCTTCCGTTGCTCAAGATCCAATCAGGGTGTTCCTGCGTGTTTGTTCTTTTTTTGTTCTGCGATTTAATGAACCGTGTACCTCACTCCTACAAGATTTTGAACTCATACTCCTTCAACTTTCAAAAGCAAATCTCCCTGATGATTTTGTAAAGCTCCAGCTTTTACCATTCCTTAAAGATGTCGTTTCTAAAATGGGCGGGAAATCCGAACCCTACATAGCACATGCTCGAAGGGAGTTAGCTTGTATTCTGTTGAGAGCAACATGCACGTCAAAATCCCCAGCAGTAACTCTTAAGGCTTTTCTCCCCATCTTTGAAAAGCATATGCCGCTCGAGTTTAAACCACTCACCAAGAATATTGATCGATTGTTGGAAATCCTTCAACAATCAGACAAACAGTTGCTGGTCCCAAGCGTGCTTGTGCCCCTCATTGATACCATTATTCCCAAGCCCTCAGCACCCATGAATATTGATCCTTCCTTGATAGAGTCGCTTTTGGCTGATGCTATTTTTGCCACTCACACCAATGCATGGGCTTTGATTGAAGAAAAACTTCGTTATAGCTATGCAACATTGGTTGATTTTAAAAAGGCTCTCGATTCCGTGGTTGCGACAGCACTTTATGGGTATAAGAAGGGCTGTTTAGGGTATGTAAAACAAAACATGCGACCTGGCGCTTCGCTCTTGTCGTCTGAGACGATATTTCAAATGGCTTTCCTTTGCTGCCTTGGAGATATGCTTAAATTTGACGAAAGCGGCTGGAACGAAGGACTTCTACCAAAAATACAGGATGTGCTTTTTGGACAAGATCGAGGTTTGACTTCCGAAGAGGCAGAAATAATGAAGAATATACATCAGTCCCTCAAAAGTATCCCGCTTGACTGGTTTGATCCTTCGATAAGAGAAGGGGAAATTCTCAAGACCTTGAAATCGTGGTAGCAAAGTTGGAGAGGGAATTGTCAGCTCTATGATTGGAGGGCTGCTTGTTGTTGCTTGGCAGCCCTTATTTCTCAGGTCATCGCCTTTGTTGTCGCTTACGTTACGAGGGATTTTCAATGAAACTTTTCATCTTCGCCATGTCTTCAGGAGAGATATCGTTTTTTTTCTCCAATGCGTCAATGAGATTTCGGATTTGCTGGAGGTCCTTGGTTTGATAGTCTTCTGGTTCGCCCAGCAAGTAAGACGGAAGGGCTATACCATAGTGGTTAAGATAGGTGCGTAAGTCTTCAAAATAATGCTCTCGGATCTGAATCTTTATGAGCACCCGGCCATCTGCTTGGTCCTTCGCGAGAAAGATCTTTTGGATCGCGGAGTTTTCTACCTTGTTCTTAAATTTAACATACCCCTCCCGCTCACAATTGATAGAGAATTGACCACGCTTCCCTGGATAAAATGGCTCCTTACCACTTAATTTACTTCCTCCTTCGGTTTCAATAAAGTTGTTGATCATCCCCATGTCTTCTGGAGAGATATCGTTTTTTTTCTTCAGTGCGTCTAGGAGTTTCCGGATTTGATTGGGGTCCTTGGTTTGATAGTAACCTGAACCACCTAAGTAAGACGTAAGGTCTATACCATAGTGGTTAAGATAGGTGCGTAAGTCTTCAAGATAATCCTCTCGGATCTGAATCTTTATAAATAAGCAGCCATCTGTTTGGTCTTTCTGAAGCCCGATCATTTTGACCAAGGAACCCTTCACCTTGTTCTTAAATTCAATATCACCTTCAGATCTACTAGAGAGATAGAATTTCCCAGGGGCCCCTGGATAAAACGGCTCCTTACCACTTAATTTACTTCCTCCTTCGGTTTCAATAAAGTTGTTCATCACCCTCATGTCTTCTGGGGAGATATCGTTTTTTTTCTCCAGTGCGTCAAGGAGATTTCGGATTTGCTTGGGGTCCCTGGTTACATAGTAACCGGAATGGCACCAGGAAGACAGGTCAATACCAAAGCTCTTAAGATACTTACTCAAGTAAACATAATACACGTCATTAATACTAATCCTTATGCTTACGCCGTTATCTGTTTGGTCTTTCACGAGCCTGATCGTTTTGATCGAGGAGTTCTTCACCTTGTTCTTAAATTCAATATCACCTTCAGATCTACTAGAGAGGTAGAATTTCCCAGGTGCCCCTGGATAAAATGGCTCCTTACCACTTAATCTACTTCCTCCTTCGGTTTCAATAAAGTTGTCTATCATAGCCTTGTCTTCGGGAGAGATATCGTTTTCTTTCTCCAGGGCGTCAAGGAGTTTCCGGATTTGATTGGGGTCCTTGGTTTCATACTCACCTCTCCAACCGGGGGGCGGAAAGTTAATACCAGAGCACTTAAAATATTCGCATAACCAATGATATGCCTGACTGTCGTACTGAATCTTTAGCGTTACACAGCCATCTTCTTTGTCCCTCTCAATCGTGATCTTTTTGATCACGGGGTCTGTTTTCTGATTCATAAGTTCAATAGAATTTTCCCTTCCGTCCGAGACTTTGAACTCCCCGCGCCCCGCTGGATAAAATGGCTCACCCTGTCTCATCAATTGACTAACAGCTTTCTTAGCTGACGGCTGTTTATCAAGCTGAGTAGCAGGTTTTTTTTGAACTTCCTTGAATAGGGTTTGGGACACAGCAGGTATTGGAACATCAGGATGTACCTCAACTTCTTTTTGAGCCGTCGCTTCAGGTAAGCGGAGCTTGAACACTAGTTTCGCAATCGATCGCGTCAGCTGATCAACCGAATAAGCCGTCACAACTGCCCGACAGACAGGACATGCATGCACTCCATCCACGCCGAAAATTTTCTTGGCCCCCAACTCATTTATCTTATGATTACAAGGAGAAAGGTTCATCGCCGTATATAGAGGCTTAGAATCCTCAGGACAAGTGAGTGTTTTTCGTAACTGCATCATTATAACGTCGTTGTTTATTGCTGCGCACATATTTATCTCCGTTTTTTTATAAAGAATATATAT
>PMZB01000317.1 GCA_003170575.1 Chlamydiia bacterium
TATAAATAGGAACCCCATTTAGTGGGGAGCTCTGGTATAATGACGTAGGAATTTATGTCCTTGCGTTCATGTAAGCCCTATTTTGCACCAAGCAAAAACGGAGGGAATTTATGGAACGAATTACTCACCAACACAATACTCTAAGAAACTTACGCATAGCAGATCTTGAACTTTTTGTTACTGCCGCAAGGCTCAAAAGCCTTGGGCAAGCCGCGGCAATCCATTATTTAAGTCAAAGTGCTGCGAGCACAGCAATCCAGCGTCTTGAAGTTGCGCTCGGATTTGACGTGTGTATGCATGAGAAACGGCAGTTTCGACTCACTCAAGAAGGAACATACTTTCTTCCCCGAGCTGAAATGTGGCTCAAAACACTGTGTGAAGCAGTTGAAGAAAAAGAATCAATCCCAATTCGTCTTGCAACAACACACGCAATTGCACGTGTTGCGATACCCCCTGTCTTGCCAATCGAATCAATTGAACTCTCCCTTATGCGCCCTGATGCCGCATATGGAGGGATTCTTAGAAATGAGATGGATATTGCGCTTGTGCTGGATAACGCACCTTGGGAAGGCGTGAGTGTGGAAGAAGTGGGCCGAGGGAGTTTCCAGCTCTACTCTTCAAAGAAAAAGGCTCAGCGGCAAGCAGTACTGCTTCCTGAAGATCAGATGGAAGCATTAACGCTG
This sequence comes from Chlamydiia bacterium, assembly GCA_003170575.1. Classification (GTDB taxonomy): domain Bacteria; phylum Chlamydiota; class Chlamydiia; order Chlamydiales; family FEN-1388; genus FEN-1388. The sequence continues at coordinate 684 of PMZB01000317.1, forward strand.
CAACAAAGATGGCTCCAGACCTACCATCAGAGCCTTCCAATCAAGGCGCGAATTCCAAGCTGGTCGCTTATTGCAGATATCTGCTCAAACTCAGGTGAAATAGGATTTTTGCCCGATTTTCTCGCAAAAAATTCCAACCTGCATCCAGTCTCCTGGCAACCTACTCCTTGCAAATACAGAGTGCTTGCACTTTATAAGGACACTGGGAAAATCTTCAAAAAACGGCTTGAAACACTCCTGGAGGCATGGAAAATTACGTTTCATGAGGCCCAATAACAAAATTGGGTCTCTTTATTTATTCCTTAATAATTTCTTTTTTCAGTGCAAGGCGTGACACCAGAGATATAACCCAGTTCAGATAATGCTTTTTGCCATGGACTATCCACATCGGAGGAATCCCTTCCTTTGTGTAAGGGGTCTGGCGGATCCTCATCCTCGGATTCGGCAATGCTAAAAGGAGGGTGAAAAACATCCTTAGCGTAAGAAGAACTAACATAACCCAGCGGCTCTGACATATAATCCCCTAATTAAAGCAATTAACAATAGACATATATAATAGATTGAATTCTCATTTTTTGGAATTAGAGAATAGAAAACAATAAGTTAAACGATACCTGCAAACAATCCTCTGGTTAAAAATGGCGCGTATGATAGATTGAATCCTCTTTTTAGGAAATAGATTACACTCACATACCCCGACGAAGGAGGGGTATGTGAACTGCTGAGGAAGAATGAGAACTATAGAGAAACTCAAAAAATATTTTCAAAGCAACCGCGAGAAAATATTGGCGCAATTTAGAAAATTTCTTTCCTTTAAGTCGATAAGTGCTGACCTTTCGGCACAAGAAGAACTTAAAAGCTGCGCACAATGGCTTAAGTCATCCATTTCATCTATTGGCGGCAAGGTAGAGCTATGGGAAGGAAAGGGAGCACCTATTGTTTTTGCGCATTTTCCTTGCTCCAATAAAGAGGCGCCGACTGTTCTTATTTACAATCATTATGATGTTCAGCCTGTGGATCCAATAGAAGAGTGGACTCACCCTCCCTTTGAAGCGACTCTTGAGGGCGATTCTGTTTTTGGCCGAGGCGCTATGGACAATAAGGGTCAGTGTTTGTTTGTTCTTCTGGCCCTCGAGGCAATGAAAGGATCTCTTCCTTGCTCTGTCAAACTACTGATCGAGGGAGAAGAAGAAAGCGGGAGCGTACATCTTTCAAGAATAGCAAAAAATAAGGCAAAAGAGCTCAGATCTGACTACACTATGGTTATCGATCTTGGGATGCCATCTCCCCATACCCCTGCAATTACGCTGGGAACACGGGGCTTAACTGCACTTACAGTTACTGTTCAAGGGCCGAATCAGGATCTTCATTCAGGCTGCTTTGGCGGAATCGCGCAAAACCCCCTTCACGCACTGTCCTCAATGCTTGCAGCTCTTCATAAAGAAGACGGATCGGTTGCAGTGCCGGAGTTTTACGATGAAGTTACTATGCCTAAGGAATCTGAAACAAAACTTCTTGCCCTTCACATGGATGAAAAGGAATGGGCAAAACAGTATGGTCAAAGCCCTGTAGGAGGAGAGAGAGCCTTTCCGCCATATGTGCGAAGCGGACTGCGGCCTACTCTTGAAATTAATGGCATCCATGGAGGATATGGTGGAGAGGGTTCAAAAACAGTCATCCCACGCGAAGCTCTTGCCAAAATCACCTGCCGCCTTGTGCCATTTCAAGACCCGAAAACCATTGCAGAGAGGGTGAAATCATTCCTGCTCAAAATCACTCCACAGGGCATTAGAACAGAGGTTGTTATACATAAGGGAATGGGCATTGCTACACGCACCCAAATTTCATCTCCCGCGGTTATGGCTCTTTCAAAAGCCATGCAAGAAGTGTGGGGCAAAAAGCCTGATTTCATTCTGGAAGGAGGCTCCATCCCCATCTCCCCTCTTCTCGAAGAAGTTTCAAAAGGGCAGCTTGTGATGTGGGGAGTGGGACTCCCCTCAGATCGATGCCATTCCCCGAATGAGCACTTCTCTCTCGATAGGTTGGAGAAAGGTTTTCTCACACTATGCCGGACTCTAGAGCAACTTTCCAAGAGGTAAAAGTGTAGTTTTTGAAAATTTTACTTTGCATTGAACAGCGCAAAGATATATGTTACGAACAAACCATATTGTAACATCTTTCACTGGTAAACTTTGGGCAACAAGTGAAAGGAATTATTTGATAAGAGAGGGGGTTTATGCAATCTTTTCTAGAACGGTACATTTTTTTTAGTTGTTTTCTACTCTTCAGTTCTCTACAGGCGGCTTGGATGCCTCCCGTTGATGTCTCAGATCCAGGAGGCGAGGCATCTTACCCGCAAATTGCTGTGGACCCTGCGGGCAATGCTACCGCTGTGTGGACAAGCAGTGTTGGACCAGACTATATTATTCAAGCATCTACCAAACCTCTTGGGGGAAGCTGGCAAACCAAACCAGATGCACTTTCTAATACAGGAACCTTTAGTATTTTTCCCCATATTGCTTTCGATGCCACAGGCAATGCAACCGCAGTTTGGTTTGCTGCTGTTGGACTGAACAAATCTATTCAGGCCTCTTTCAAGCCATCCGGAGGTAGCTGGCAAGCAACTCCTGATACCGTTGCTTCAGGACTAGATATTGATGCCATAGAAATTCAAATCGCAGTAGATCCTGCAGGCAATGCAACCGCTGTGTGGGCAACTTCTGGGGTTATTCAGGCTTCTACCAAGCCTTTTAGAGGCCACTGGCAAACCACTCCAGACAACATTTCTTCTACAAATGCAGGTAGACCCCAAATCACAGTAGATCTTGCAGGCAATACAACTGCTGTGTGGTTGGAACTTATTGGATCAAACTATTTTGTTCAGACCTCTACCAAGCCCTTTGGCGGCCACTGGCAAGCTACTCCTGATACTCTTGCTGACACAGGGCCATATAGTGACTATAACTTTCCCCAAGTTGCAGTGAATTCTGCAGGCGATGTAACCGTTGTGTGGCAAAACTCTACTGGATTAAATGGTATAATTCAGGCCTCGACTAAGCCATTCGGCGGCACCTGGCAAGCTACTCCTGATAAACTTTCTGCCCCGGGACAAAATGCTTTTTACCCTGTAGTTGCTGCGGATGGCACAACCAATGAAACCATCGCTGCGTGGCAGAGGTATGATGGCACCAGCAATATTATTCAGGCCTCTTCCAAACCTTTTGGAGGAACTTGGCAAAACACTCCTGATAACCTTTCTGTCTCAGGGCAAAATAGTACTGCACCACAAATTTCCATGGATGCCGCAGGAAATGCAACTGTCGTGTGGCCGATGGGAGATTCAACCTATATTATTCAGGCTTCTTCCAAGCCATCTGATGGCAGCTGGCAAGGAATTCCAGATACCCTTTCTACCCTACCAACAGAGTCTTTTAATCCCCATGTTGCCACGGATTCTTTTGGCGATGTAACTATCGCTGTGTGGGACGGACTTGAAGGATCTAATGCTGTTATCCAGGCAGCCGACAAAATTTATACACCAAAAGTTCCCACTCATTTCAGTGGAAAACTTAAAAAATGGCGCCATGGTAAATTGAGATGGTTATTGAAAACATATTGGAAGCCAAGCCAATCAAGAGATATCACATCCTATCGGATTTACAAAGGATCTAAACTTGTTGATATTATCTCACCAGATGCGAAGCTTCAGTTTACTGATCATCTGAAAATGCGAGGGTCAACGAAAAAATATAAGATTTCTGCGGTTAACTCGCAAAATCAAGAGAGCGCTAAAACAAAACTTAAGATAAAAGATTGACAAAGTTAAGTTTATAAGCCCTCACTCCAACAC
>PMZB01000230.1 GCA_003170575.1 Chlamydiia bacterium
GCCCATAGCTCCTCCTTAGTTTAAGTTTGATATATACATTAAAATTTTATTTAGTATATAGAAAAAGATTTGTATTGGAGGTCAAGCTATGGATGAGCCATCTCCATTTTTCGTGAAAAGCTGTACTATCGCAGAGATCGGCACAGGCACGAGAGTTGGATCTTTTGAACCAGCGAACAAGAGAAGGCGAATGTATGAACGTATCGTCAGTTGAAGAATCTAAAGGTTTTTCGCCTCTCAAGAGAGAGCCAAGAAAGATTACGTGGCAGGATCCTGCCACAGGAACAATCAGGGAACTTTCCTATACCGTTGTATCAAAAGAGGAGGCTGTCAAAGGGGAAAGTAATGCCAATATGGTGTTCATGGCAGGAAACAAGGTAGCTGAAGAGAAATAAGCAACACATGCGATCAAATTCACAGGAGATGTGTGGAAAAGCCTCACTCCAGAGCAACAAAAAGCTTGTATTGAAACACTTACTCAACAGGAGGCTCGAACCTTTGAACAAGCCTTCTCCAGTGGTGCAGCGGTTATTGATGAGCAATTTCCCTCAGAAATAGCTGAGGAGATAAAAGCCGCTGTATCCTACACCTTGCCTTTGCTTGCCGACGCTCTTCGTGGCAATCAAGAAGCCAAACTATCTTTCTATCATAAAGGCACAAAGAGCAAGCTTCAACTGGAACAGAAAGAGGATGGGTCGTTTGAGTTGCGTTGCATTGGCGGAAAACTTGGTGAAGGGACGACTGCAATGGTTCTCAAAATGGCGGGGATCAATATCCCGAAAAACCTCCAAGAAGCGAATGAAGGCTGGACTGGTGTATATTATGCTCCCATGAAAAAAGATTTTGAAACAAAATAACGTCCCTCATTTGATGGAGTATATTGGAGTGAGGATGAAGGGGAATGGAGTTGTTGCGGCAATGGCAAGGATATATAAGGGTGATCTTAACAAAATAGTGATAAAGCCCCCAACAAATGATTCAGAGCGGCTTGAGCGGCTTCAAAAGATAGAGCAAATTCTTGAGATGGTCATAGCAGTGCATAGACTGCATATAGTTATAAGCGACTTCAAACCAGGCAACATCCTCCAAGATGGCCGCAATATCTTCCTTTCAGACCTTGCTGGACTAATCCGTGAGGGAGATCCGTATGGGACCCTTACTCCATTCTATTTTGACCCTCGAGAAGGAGGTATTGGTGCTCCTGCGGACCACAAGGCAGATTTGTATGCAGCCGGCCTTACCATCTTCGAGCTGCTGCATGGCCCTTTTGATCCTAATTTAGTTCAACCAACCGATTTCGTCCGAACCCACCTTAATCTCGACGACCCCATGGACTACGCCATCAAGCTTTTGACCCTAGAAAACAAGGCTGAGCGTCCTCCACTCACCTCCATCCTGGGCATAGTCAGAGAAGAGATTGGCCGGCTCGAGCACAAAATTGGGGAACACCAAGTTATTTGACAAGAAAAAAAAACTCACTGAAAATTCATGCCTCGCGTTAAGATCACTCAATAGAAGAGAATTTTGCAAAAGAGCTGTAATTATGAAAACTGATGCTGCATGTAAAAAGCCATTATTGGCAGTGCTAAGATTATTTTTATTTTTTTGTCTTGCACTTCTTTTTACAGGATGTTCGTCCCAAAAGACCATCACCAATGGTGTTGAGGAGCGAGATGCTAATGAAATCTTAGTGCTTCTTGCTTCCAAAGGGATTGAAGCGTACAAAATCAAAGAAAAGACAGAGGGTGCAGGTGCAGGCGGCGGGCCGGTTCTGTGGGACATTGCTGTAGACCAGGATAGAGCTAATGAAGCAATGGAGATATTAAATACAAATGGCCTTCCAAGAAGGCGTACGCAGCATCTTTTGGAGCTTTTCACATCAGGAGGGCTTGTCCCCTCGGAGATGCAGGAAAAAATTCGGTACCAAGCAGGGCTTGCAGAACAGATTGCGGGCACTATTCGGAAGATTGATGGAGTCCTTGACGCTGACGTACAGCTTTCTTTCCCAGAGGAAGATCCGCTTAATCCTACCAAAATAAAAGGAGCAGTCACAGCATCTGTCTACGTAAAACATAATGGAATTTTAGATAACCCGAATAGCCAGCTCGTCACAAAAATTAGAAGACTTGTTGCAGCGAGTGTTCAGGGACTTAATTTTGAAAACGTTACTGTCATCGGAGAAAGAGCACGTTTTTCCGAAGCGGCCGCACAGATTAAGGAGACTGCACATTCAGGTAATGAGGAAATGGTGAAAGTGTGGGGCGTAGTAGTTGCAAAACCTGCTGTAGGATATTTTCAAGCTCTCTTTTTCACACTTACAGCATTACTTGCGCTGTTTGTTATCATAACTCTTTGGCTTGTCTGGAAAGTATTACCTGTAGCACGGCATGCAGGAGGCATTCGGACAATTTTCTCGCTCCATCCGTTTGAGCTGGAGGAATTGGCTAAAAATATCGAAGAAGAGGAAAAACCAAAAGAACCGCCAAAAACTCCCCCAGCGGCAGGTGGGCCTAAAGTCCAAGAAAATGTGGAGTCAACTTAAGAGGGCGTAGATGAGTGCCTTGGCGGAAAGTTTCTTAAAAGCTCTTTTGGATAAAGTTCCACGAGAAGTGCTGCAGAGTGTTGACGTCTTGGCTCCAGAAATTGCTGAGCGCGTGAAAGCTGTGGCAACAGTTGAAAGTAAACCCCTACAGAGTTTTTTTATAGCGCCCAAGGAGATTCTTTCACGCTTACATCCAAGTTGGTTTGAAGATGTGATTGCCGCCTGTCCTGAGTCTTTGCGGTCAGGAGCCTTGCTGGCAATGCAAGAAGAGATAGGCATTGCGAAAAAAACATTTTCAGAGCAGGTGAGAGGCTTTTTGCTTCAGCAAGTTCTTTCTCAATGGAGTGAAAGATCTGTAAGAGATGTGGAGAGAACGGAGCTTCCCTTTTTGAAAACATGCTCTGCAGAAGAGCTTCATACTCTTGCTGATCTTATTTCTTTATATGCCTTAGTTCCGGATGTCAGAAAATTGGTAGAAAAGAAAAAGCTGCAAATGCTTTTTGAGCGGCTTTCTCCCATCCAGCAAAAGTATTTAAAGGAACTTCTTCAAGGCAAAAGATTTCAACCAAGCTCTCCAATTGAGTTTAAGGCATTTATCCAACTTACACCTCCGGAAGCTTTAGAGATGTTGCATACAGAAGGCTTGATAAAGTTAGGAATGGTACTTAAAAGTGAAGCAGCTCCAACTTGTTGGCTGGTGGTTCATCGAATGGACAAAAAATCTGCCCTTCTAGTTCAGCGGGGAAAGGATGTTGAAAAAGTGCCTTGTGAACCGAAACAGTTGCAGAAGAAATTTATTCACGCATATCAGTTTTTGCAAAGAGGTGACAAGTGACGGAGAGTACTAAAAAGTTATTCGTGCTAATAGATGGCCGCCCTATTGCCCCTCAGGGAAAACGACTTCCTCAAGAGGCTTATTCTACCCTGCTTGATTGCCAAGAGCTTCTTGCAACCGTGAAGAAGGACGCAGATGAGTATCGAAAGAGCGTGGCAGCTGAGTGTGAGGAAATCAAGAAACGCGCTGAAATAGAAGGATTTGCTGCTGGATATGATCAGTGGACGCAGATGGTTGCATCTCTTGAGAAAGAGATTGGGCGAGTAAAGGGTGAGCTCCAAAAAGTTGTGATGAATGTTGCGATAAAGGCGGCCAAGAAAATTGTAACAACTGAGCTTACAGTGAACCCTCAAGTGACGCTTGACATGGTGACAAATACCCTCAAAACAGTTGCTCAGCACAAGAGGATTGTGGTCTATGTAAGTAAGCCGGATTATGAGCTTATAGAAAAGGAGAAAAATAAACTTAAAGTTGTGTTTGAAGAGCTTGAGTCTTTAGCTATACGAGAAAGAGATGACCTGGAAGTAGGCGATTTTATTGTTGAAACAGAAGGCGGCATTATTAATGCCAGAATAAAGGATCGATGGCGTACTCTGGAAGCTGCTCTTGAATCGCTAGGTGCTACAGTGTCGGGTAAGGAGGCCTCATGAATAAGCGAATAATGGTGTATATTAGTCTCTTTTTTTGTCTTTGGTTTCCTGCTCTTTCCTATGCACAAACTGCACCCGAGCAACCTTTTCAAAATAGAGTGTCCCCTGGCCCTCGAGGCGGAGCAAAAAAAACTCCGACAACAGAGAGAAGCCCCATAACCTCTTTGGAAGGGTTGGAACGGCCATCTCTTGTTGTCCAAGCTTCAGCTCTTGTGTTCATGTCCACCTTGCCTTTTTTGGTTATGATTCTTTCTTCATTTGTGAAGATTGTTGTGGTGCTTTCTCTTTTAAGAAACGCCCTTGGCGTACAGCAGGCGCCTCCTAACCAGGTTATTAACGGGATCGCATTTCTTTTGAGTATCTATGTGATGTTTCCTACGGGGCTAAAAATGTATGAGGCGACAAAAGAAATGGTTCAGTCAAGAGAAGTGCCTAAGGAGCTTGTCTCTGCTGATTCTGCTGAATATATAATCGCTCTCGCTTCAAAGGCGAGAGAACCTCTTCGCGAATTTTTAAAAAATAACTCGATAGTCAAGCATCAAAGAACATTTTACCGAAGCGTCTACAGGGTTCTTCCGGAGGACTACCGCGACGATCTTAAGCCAGATGATTTTCTTGTTCTGGTGCCTTCGTTTATTGCCAGCCAATTAAAGTCGGCTTTTGAAATAGGGGTTCTTATCTACGTTCCATTTTTTGTCATAGATCTTGTAGTATCAAATATTTTGCTTGCTATGGGTATGATGATGCTCTCTCCGGTAACGATTTCCATGCCGTTAAAATTATTTTTACTTGTAATGCTCGACGGCTGGACATTACTTATTGAGGGCCTTGTATCAACGTTTAAATAGGATTTGCCGTGATTCATGCACAGATTGTTCAGTGTGCCTATCAAGGGCTGCTTCTTATCTTGATTTTGTCTGCTCCGCCCGTGCTGATAAGTATGTTTTTGGGAACTGTTGTCGCTATTTTTCAGGCAGCAACACAGATTCAGGAGCAAACGCTTTCTTTTGTCGTCAAACTTGTAGCTGTTACACTTTCTCTTATCTTGATGGGAACATGGCTAGGAGCTCAAATCATGAACTTTGCGCTCAACATTTTCACAAACTTTCCTGTCTGGGTTCTCTCCTCAGGATAGAAGTCTGAAAATGACGAAGGCTCTGTATCTGTCAGCGAGCGCCGGAATAAGGGACTGGAAAACAATAAGGGTTCATGGGAAGCCCCCGCCTTCGGCGGGGGCTTCCCATGAACCGCTTTTTTACCGATTTTAGAATGATCGTCAACAGATCAATGGTCGTAGCCAGACAAGAATCGTATAGGTTATTTTTGCCCAGTCCCTTAAGGTTAGTCAGCTATACGTTTCAGGGACAATGACGCAGCTATGCCTTTAGATTGCCAGTATATGGGCAACAAATAGTTTGGATTGGTTTTTTGAAGCCCAAGGGCAACAAAGTCTCCAGCATTCAGGCGAAGAAGCGCGGTTCCATGTGTTTCGCAGTCACCAGTCGAGGGAAGTTGGATGGCAGGGTGAAACAACGAGACAAACGAAGTTGATGAAGGTGATGTTGTCCCGTAAAGGATAGAGATTTGTAGTGCAGTTGAGTTTTCATTTGTCATGTCGGTTAAGCAGTGAGCAAAATAGCTTACCTCATATAATCCGGGCTTCTGAATCTGAAATTGTTTATCTGTGTCATTCCAAGTTACATTGGATAGTGCACCATTGGCTGGCTGGGAAAAAGAAACGCGGTCTTGAATAGGAGCTGCTTGATCAGTATCAAACCCGAGCAGAGCATATCCGTAGGCTGATGTAAATGCAGTCCCTTTCTCTCCTGAAGGACCTTTTGGTCCGCGAGATCCTTTTTCACCTTGAGGACCAGCGGGACCGTTTGGACCAGTTGGGCCTACAGGGCCCATAAAATAATTACCCACCCAGGATCCTTTCGTAACCGCAGCATTTGAGCTTGCTTGCAAAGCTCCACAAAAGAGCAAACTCAAGCAAATAAGAGAAACCTTTTTCATATATCCTCCACAAAGATTATTCACGAATAATGGACTGTAAGGTAAGCCTTTTTTAGGTGTCAATCATTATTTGCATAGGGCAAAAATTGATCCAATCTGCAGAAGCAAGAATGTATTCCACTCCTCGTGCCTTTCCAAAGAGCTGTCGCTCTGTTTTTTTTAGGGAATGAAGATGCCCAAAAACAACATGAGAGACGCCATATTTCTCAAATAGAGCTGAAGCCCTTGTAGGTTTTAAGTCAGGGCCTATTGGAGGAAAATGGGTGATTGCGATTTTTACTTTTGCTGTTGGGGCCATTGCCTTAAGGCTAAGCTCTAGGCGGCCTAATTCTCTTACAAATATTTCCTCGGAAGAGCGTTCCTCGTGACCCTTTGGGGGCCTCTCCATAGGAATAAATTCGATATTTTCGTCAAAACTATACTCAGTGCTATCCCAGAGCCGGGCGCCAGAAATCGAAACATCATTAAAAAGAAGAGAGTTATTTTGGATAACCTGAATGCTTGCTGGGAGCACTTTTTGCAGTTTGCTTAAAGAATCCCACCAATAATCGTGATTTCCTCGGATCAAAACCTTTTTGCCTGGCCTCTTGTGGATCCATTCTAGATCGGGCAACGCACGCTCGAGCCGCATTGCCCACGACACATCTCCAGGGATGAGCACAAGATCCTCGACTGAAACAAGATTGTCCCAATTCTTTTGGATTTTCTCATCATGGTTTTCCCATTGAGAACCAAAAATATCCATCTTTTTGTTAGGAACACCAAAAGAGAGGTGTAAGTCAGCGATTGCCCAAATTTTCATTTAAAATACGAAATCATCAGGGACTGTAGCTCCACCAGGAACAACGATAATCCCATCACGCACATAAAGGTTCTCACTATCATAGCTTGTGAGCCCATTTTTATTCACCAGGTGGACCCGTTTTCCTATGGAAACATTTTTATCGATAATGGCTTTGGTGATGAAACAATCTTCTTGAATTGAAGGAGTTATGGGAAGCTTGCTTGCAACAAAGGTTTCACAGGGGTCTTCTGGCCTACAGTAAAAATCATTTCCCATGATGTATGAGTCTTTAATAATGGTGCCGCGCTTGATAACTGTGCGTTGCCCCAAAATGCTGTTGGTTATTTCATCAGCTTCAATAATGGAGCCTTCGCAAATAGTAGAGGCTTTAATAGTTGTGTTGCCAAAACGGGGTCCAGGAAGGTGGTGGGATGTGGAAAAGATGGGAGAAAGCTCATCGTGGCAGGTAAACGGAGGGTGTTCTTGGTTAAGAGCAAGATTAGCGTTGTAAAAAGATTCAACTGTTCCAATATCTTCCCAATACCCATCGTGAACAAAAGCTGCGATTCTTCCTTTTTTTACCTGGGACGGTATCAAATGTTTTCCAAAATCATCTCTTGAATCTTCAGCTAGGAGCTCAAACAATGCTGATCTGCGGAAAAGATAAATGCCCATAGACCCGAGAAATTCTTTGCCAGCGCTTGCTTCAAGTCCCATTTTTTTCAGGGCAGACTGAGGTGTTTTCATGCGGTCAAGAAGCTCTGGAGTATTGGGTTTCTCGCAAAAATCGATAATGTGATTGTCTTCATTAATCTTCATCACACCCATGCGAGGAGCTTCTTTTTCAGAAATTGCAAGGGTTGCTACCCACACATCCACATCTTTTTGCTCAGTGCACTGAAGCAGCCTTTCATAATCAAGTCTATATAATTGATCGCCAGAAAGGATCAAAAAGAACTCTGCCTGTGTTTCTAGAAGGTATTCTACATTCTGCCTCACAGCATCGGCTGTGCCCTGAAACCAGTCGCTTTTTCCTGGCTTTTGCTCTGCAGAAAGCACCTCAATAGACCCTGGAAAGAAAGAGTCTTGATGATATGTCCTGAAAATATGCCTGTGAAGTGATCGTGCCAGAAACTGTGTAAGGACGAATATTTTTGAAATTCCAGCGTTCAGTGAGTTGGAAACAGGAATATCGATAAGCCGATATCTGCCTCCAAAAAGAAGGGCGGGTTTACATCTGCTTTGTGTGAGAGGGAAAAGCCGGGTTCCCTGCCCCCCTGCAAGAATAATACCAGCTACAGTGGAGGCGTCTACCATGGAAGAAGATTTGTGCCTACACATACTTCTCAAGTGGGCAAGCTTGTGAAATTGTTCTCTTGTTGCACTGGGCATAGGTCTTTCCCTAGATTAAATAAATTTAGTAACAACAATTTCTTGTCATACAATAAAATTTTATTTTTCACAAACGTTTTTAAAAAA
>PMZB01000104.1 GCA_003170575.1 Chlamydiia bacterium
GTATCTTACCACTCATAAAGATTCCTCTTATGCTGCAGAGGCGTTTCGCAAGAGAAAGCTGACCAGAAAAGAACCAGCAATGAGAGGAACTATACGGGATAGGTATCACATCCTTCTTGCAGCCAATGTGATTGACTACCGAGTCGGTGTATCATGGGGGCCTATCCAAGAAATACCCCGCTCCATATCCTCGTCTGAGGGAAAAATTTTTCTCCGGAAAGAATATGTAAAAGCTCTTTCTCGCATGCTTGGGAGAGAACTTTCTTTAGACCCTGATCGGGTTGAGGATGCTCTTCATTCCTACGCTATCTTTTCCACGACAGCTCCCTTTTTTTTAAAGACAGGGTTAACAGAAAACGAGTATTACAGACTCAATATGCTTGCCAAAGATTGGCCAGGCTTATGTGTGGAGCGTGTGCCAAGAAGGGTGTACCCTCAGGGAAAAACGGGATGTCATGTTGTGGGGTATATTGCGCCGCAAAATCGGGAAGAATATGACAAGATCATTTTGGAAAGAGTGGCTTTACAGGATTATGTCAATAGAGTTGAGCGAGGAGAAGATGTAGAGCTGCTTCCAGGATATTCTTCCTTTTTTGCAGTGAAGGAAAGGCTGCTTACCTTAGAGCGAAAAGCCTATACCATGAGCGATGCTATTGGTAAAGCTGGTGTTGAGGCTGCTTTTGAAGGGTCTTTACGAGGTTTAGCTGGGCAAAAGTGCTTTGCTACCAATGCTCAAGGGGAAATCATTCGTCCTGTGGCGGGGTCAAAAGAACCTGTTTCTGGCAAAAGGCTTATTCTTACCATCTCCTCAGAGCTTCAGGCATTTTGTGAAAAGCTTTTAGAGCAAGATGAAAAGGTACGCAGGCGGCGCCAGGAAAAAGAGGATAAAAAATACCCTTTTATCTCCGGCGGGGCAATTGTAGCGCTTGATCCAACCACCTTTGAGGTAGTAGCCTGCGCAAGCTATCCTGAATTTGATCCCAATGATTTTGTGCATGCCCCGCCTGCCTTTTTTGACTCTCACACTGCATCAAAAGCAATCAGGTGGGCAAGAGGAGAGGGGTTTTATAGGAAGATTTGGGATCTTGCTTTGCCTTTAGAAGACTTTCAAAGAACGCTTTCTTGGACAACCTTTCTTGAGGGCATTTTGCCAAAAGGTTCTTCTCTCAACGCGTTGCTAGCAGAAAAGACCTCCATAAAAACGCTCATTTCCAGACAAAAGGCGTGGAGTAGCTTAAGCCGTGCATGGAAGATCGATATGTCAAGTGTTCCAGAAAAGATAGGAAAGCTTGCTGAACAAGAGGTGGAGTTTGAGGAAAGAAAAGCATATCGCGAGTTAAAGGCGTGCTTTGATCTTTGTGCCAGTTGTGAGGAAAAGCTTTTATTATTTGATCTTTCACGGCTCATCATCTCTGATGAGTGCGCATCAGAGGCCCTGGTTTCGAAAATTGGATCTTTAACCATTGAAGAATTTCGCAAAGCAGAAGCTGCCAAGGCATATCTATTAAAAACCATGCGAAAACAGGCTGAGGAAGCCTTTAGAAGAGGTCCTTTTGCTGAGTGGCGCAAATGTCATGAGGCTGAATTTTTGAAGGTCGCGCGCGCTCAGGAAAAAGAGAAGAAGGTAATACCCAAACCCTTTCTTTATTACATCGACAAGGAGTGTGCCAGTCAATTTTCTGAATGGTGGAATGAGAAGAACGGAGAGGTTCTGAGTTCGCTCTTTTTCCATACAGGAGCTATGCCTGGATGGTTGGAGCCTACAATTTTGGAAACGGTAAAGGAGTTTGTTCATAATGAGGATATGTTGGAGAACATAAAAACTCTTTCTAGCCTCACCTCTTCCTTGAATGCAGAGGAAGGAAAAAGCCTTTTTGGTTTACTTAAGGGGTATGATGATCAGATCCAGCCGCTTTTGGGAGAGTATGGAGGCAAAGCAACAGGACAGGATTTGATCCGGGCATTTTTCTTGCTCTTTCCTTCGAATCTAGCTTCTTTTGCTCATATGCAACCCCACCCTCAAGGCTCTATTTTTAAACTTACCGTGGCCTATGCAGCATTAGAGCAGAGGTTAGAGGAAGTGGGGAAAGATCCAGAAAAGCTGGATCCCTCTTTTTTCACGCTTACAGATACAACATATCGACAGGGGAATAAAACGTATGTTGGATATGATGCAAAAGGAAGGCCAATACCTCAGCTGTATAAAGGCGGGCGCATCCCAAAGAGCGTTGAATCTGATATAGGCCATGTTGACCTTGTAAGAGCAATTGAACGATCAAGCAATCCCTACTTTTCCTTACTGGCAGGCGACTATTTGGAAAGTCCTGAAAAAATGCTTGATGCAGCTCGGCTTCTTGGGTATGGAGAAAAAACGGGTATCATTTTGCCCAATGAGGCAAAGGGGAGGCTCCCCTCAGATCTAGAGGAGAATAAAACTGGAGTTTACACAACAGCCATTGGACAGCACACGATGCTGGCAACTCCATTACAAACAACAGTTGCGCTCTCCGCACTTTTTTCAGGGGAAGTTATCGTGCCTAGACTGCTTCGTATGGCTATAGGCCCTGAAAGCACTTTACAGCCAAAACGCCCTTATGCTGATCTTATGCAGGCGGTAGGAGTTGGCTTTCCCTTATGGGTGGCAGAGCGAGCTGAAGCTGCGAAAAAACGGCTGTTTGTGCCTCCAAGGACAGTCAAGCGGGCGCTTCCTATCTGCGTGAACGAGCAAAATATTCTTGCTCGAGGAATGAAGGCTGTGGGTGAACGCATTGCTGCTGACAAACGATTAAGAGGGCGGTTGAAAAAGTCTCCGGAACTTTTGCAGGCATTAGATGAAGAGCTGCCCCACATGCTCGGAAAATCAAGTACTGCACAGTCGTTTGAGCGGTTAGGGCCAAACCTTGGACAAAAGCCTGCTATGTATGACCATACCTGGTTTGGAGGCGTGTTTTTAAAAGACAAGTTCCAGCCAAATGCACATGTGTTTGAGAAACCGGAGCTTACTGTTGTTGTCTTTCTCAGATATGGGTCTGGAGGCAAGGAGGCTGCGCCTCTTGCTGCTGCAGTTGCAAGAGAGTGGCGGCGTATTCAAAAGAAGCATGCAAGCATATCATAAATTATTTTCTTACTTTTTTATTTCAAAAAATTCAGCCAGAAAATATAAGCTCGTTTAGGTGAGTAAATGGAGGTTGCTATGTTGAAAAAAGTTCTTCTTATGCTGATGTTATTGCCTGTATTATCCTTTGCAGATACTCCACGGGGCGAAAAACTTGTAAAGACACTGTGGAAGGATATAAAGGAGAGAAACGTAGCGAAGATTAAGGAGTACACGAGTAAGGAATTTCAAGCCCAAACTTTTGATGCTACATTTAATAGGTATGAAGAGTTGACCCTCATTCAGAACTCGAATATTGAGACCTATACATTCTCAGACATTCAAGCGACGCAAGGAGAAAACAGCATTGTTGTTACCTATGCGCTAGAGATTACAGAAAATACAACTGATGGGCAGGAAACGGTGAGTGGTCCTCTTATTAGTGTATGGAAAAAGACTGATGATGAGTGGAAATGGGTTGCTCAGGCAGATTTTACTGGTTAGTAACCCTGGGCTTACAAATAGGAAGTCGGCCCTGAAAAAGTAAGGCAAATTCTTATTTTTCTGGCTCGAGTAAGTAAATGGAGGTATCATGTTTAAAAAAGTTTTTTGTATGTTCATGTTTTTGTCGGCTCTATGTTTGGCGGACACGCCGCGAGGCGAAGAGCTTGTGCAGCGCCTATGGATGGATATGCAAGCAAGAAATGTGAAAAAGATTAAGGAATACACAAGTAAGGAATTTCAAGCGCTAATCCTTTCATCGAACAAGTTAGGTGCTTCTCCTGAAGTTTTAAATCGTTTTCAAGAGTTGAATCTCATTAAGAACACATTCATCACGAACTATTCCTTGACTGATATCAAGGTAACAAAAGGGCAAAATATTATTGTTGTCGCCTATTTTGTGAACGGCGTTGAAACACACAATGGTCAACAGATAAATGTAGACAATTATTTTCTTAGTGTGTGGAAAAAGTATGATGATGCGTGGAAATGGGTTGCTCATTCAGACATGGGTGGAATAAGCGGTGGGGTAGTTCCTGGAGGCTCCGACGCGTGATTTCCTTAAATTTTTTTGTATAGGAAAAAATCTATGAAAAAGTATCTTTTATTGATTTGTTTAGCTTTGCCAATATTTGCGTTTGCAGATTCGTCGCGTGGCGAAAGGCTTGTTAAAATGCTGTGGAAAGATATCCAGGCAAAACGCATCAAAAAAATTGCTCATTATACCAGCGATCAATTTCAATTGGTGAATCAGGAAGGCATAAGGACGCGTACCCAATTTCTTAAGAGCCTTCAGAACACCCCGCTTTCTCAATATAGCCTTTTAAATGTGCAAGTAACAGAGGGAGAGAAAGTGATAATTGTGACCTACCAAGTTTTGCTGGGAGGTGGTGCAGATGTGATTAAGCAATTGCAAAAATTAAATCCAACATATATCGATGTATGGAAAAAGCATAATCATGAATGGAAATTGACTGCTGAGGCAGCAATTTTTGCCAGTGCTTTTGCTGAAGAATCCGCGTAGCTAGTTTTGGCTCTTTTGAAGAATTAAGCTCCAATAAGTAAGT
Source organism: Chlamydiia bacterium (assembly GCA_003170575.1). GTDB lineage: Bacteria > Chlamydiota > Chlamydiia > Chlamydiales > FEN-1388 > FEN-1388. The sequence goes on from PMZB01000104.1 coordinate 4,663, forward strand.
ACAAGGGGGGTGCTATGTTTAGAAAAATTATTTTTATGCTGATGTTCTTGCCTGTTTTATCCTTTGCAGATACTCCACGAGGCGAAAGGCTGGTGCAGCAGCTGTGGAACAATATACAAGCGAAAAGGATTGAGAAGATTAAGGAACACATGAGTAAGGACTTTCAAGCTCTTGATCAGAATGGTACTGTGCTTAATAGGTATGAAGAAGTGACCCAGATTGAAAACACAATTATGCAAAGTCATACTTTGGGCAACATTCAGACAACGCAAGGGGAAAACATCATTGTTGTTACCTACACTCTAGATGCTATGGAGATGATAGATGGAGAATCAACGGAGGTTACCGGCCCTCTTCTTAGTGTATGGAAAAAGTGTGATGGCGAGTGGAAATGGGTGGCTCATACGGATAATACGTCTTACAAGCATGTCGGGCCCTTCTGAAAACTCTCAGAGGCTTACCTGGTAAAAAAAAGTTTTTTTTAACCAGGGGCTTTTTCAAGGCTGACTAAATCACGAACAGGTTGAGACAAATGCACCTCACATTAGTGTGTGGAAAAAGTTTGGTGATGAGAAGCAAAAATGGATTGCTTAAGCAGACCTTGTGCTTGGCAGCCTTAATCCTTCTTAAATTTTTTTGACAGGAAAAATCTATGAAAAAGTATCTTTTGTTGATTTGCTTGGCCTTGCCAATGTTGGGCTTTGCAGATACTTCAATGGGTGAAAAACTTACGTTCATGCTTTGGAAAGATATCCAAGCGAAACACATTAAAAAAATTTCTCATTATACGAGCAAGCACTTTCAAGCGGCAAATCCAACTCTCATACTTACGCGTAGCCAGTTTTTACAAGGTATAAAGGATCTTCTGCCAGTTGATAATTATCAATTGTTAAATGTCCAGACAACACAGGGAGAGGATGTGATCACTGTAACCTATCTGGTTTCGACCTTCTCTGTACCGGTAGACAGTCTCCCTTCTATTCAGAGTTCAAAAACGGTTCTTGATGTCTGGAAAAAAGTTAATGATAAGTGGAAATTGGTCTCTGAGGCCGTTTTTCCCTGCTTGTTTGACGTAGAACTATAAGTTAAGGTAAATGGAGGTCTTATGTTAAAAAAAGTTTTTTTTATGTTGATGTTTTTGCCTGCTTTGGGATTGGCAGACTCATCCCTAGGAGATAAGCTTGTGCATCGTTTGTGGAGGGATATGCAGGCTAAAAAAGTAGAGGAGATTAAGGAATATACGAGTAAAGACTTTCAAGCCCTTAATGGCCAGGAGGTCTTAAATCGTTTTGAAGAATTAGACCTAATTGCACACACAAATATCGCGAGCTATAACTTATCTAACGTAACTGCTACACAAGGAGAAAACATAATTGTTGTCACCTATATAGCTGATGTAAAGACAGAAAATAGCGAACAGGTTGAGACAACTGGGCCTCACATTAGTGTGTGGAAAAAGTTTGGCGATGAAAAGTGGAAGTGGATTTCACAAGCGGACCTTGCATCAGGCGTCTTTGTTCAATTTTAAATTTTTTTTGACAGGAAAAATTCCATGAAAAAGGTTCTTTTATTGATTTGCTTAAGCTTGCCAATGTTTGCCTTTGCAGATACGCCCAAAGGGGAAAAGCTTACAAAAATGCTTTGGGGAGATATCCAAGCACACCTTATCGGAAAAATTGCTCATTACACAAGCAGGGTATTTCAAGGGGCAAATCCTGAAGCAATAATTACGACGCGTGCCCAGTATTTACAAGTTTTGAGCGAGTTTCCCCCAATGGCTGATGTTCAGCTGTTAAATATGCAGACCACACAGGGAGAGAATGTGATCACTGTNNATGTCTGGAAAAAACTTGATGATGATTGGAAATTGGTTTCTGATGCAATGGTCCCCTCGCTTATTTCACCGTCTGCGTAGCGCTTAAAACAGTCGATTCTGAAAAAGTACGGGTAAGAAAAAAAGCCCTTTTTTCTTACCCAGGTAGGATTTGGCGCAAAATAATTCGCACTCTGAAATGCAACTTTTGGTGCATTTCCTGTGAAAAAAAACCGGGTTTTTTTCAACCCCCCAGAACTTTTTTAGAGACGACTCGATTACTG
>PMZB01000020.1 GCA_003170575.1 Chlamydiia bacterium
TGGTTTGATTGCTCTTGCAACAAGTTTTTCACGCTTGATATCGATTCCAATTTTGACAAATCCTTTATCTTTAAGGGAAAGAATTGTTTCCCTATCTTCTTCATCAACGTCGCGCATTTTTTGATATTTCATTAACAGATGTGATAGGTTGTCCATTTATTTTCTCTCCTTCCATTCACCACACCAATATGTTTTCTGAACTTCTGTACCATATCCAGAATTAATATATCCAGTTTCAGAAGAAAGATCTGCATAGAAAGTTTGTGGTGAATCCCTTCTACAAAAGAACGTTTCAACCGTTGATTCCACAATATTAAAGACACCTTCAACTTTTTTCTTCTCTAGAGATATACAAAATTTGCAGTTTCCACATTCTTCATTGGATGGTTTTTCAAGAACCATTAATGCCACCTTCGCTTAAATTCCTGCAGTTCGTGGTTATCTCTTTTAAAATATATGTGCGCGCTCAAAGATGTGGTTTCGAGCCACCCAACTGGTACATTTAAGCGTTCTGCTACGTATTCTTGTAATCCTGCAAGAGCATAAGCGTTTCCACCCCAAGCTGAAAGCATGTCGTTGGACCTAAAAAGAGCATGACAGTTGAGGTGTCCACTGCGGATAGCGAACCAAATATGGTTGAGACACGGTGGATCTTCTTGCACCGGATGCCCAATCGGATGAAATAAAGAAACCACAGCGCGTCTGGAAGTAGGATTCTGTGTGAGTTTTTCGATCACATAATCGATTTGATTTGCTCCGTTTCCACGACCGTTCCCACCTTCCCAATCCATACGCAACATCTTACCACTCTCGTCTAAAACAGAACCACAAAGTCCAGTAGGATAGTCGAAGATAAGATCGGAATAGAGATACGAGAAGTCCGGAAGTCCCGGCCTATCCACAAGCGGCCTTGGTTTGAGAATCTGTTCTTTATAAGCTTCAAGCGCCTGTTCACCGAAACGAAACGCTGGTGAAGCGAACGGTGGTTTGTTTGGTCTTTCAATATGAATATTAACCGGGGTTGGATACTCGAATGTTTCTTCTTTATCTTCAGTGGTTACATCAAGAAAATCTGCTGTGCCCATAATAAGTTTCACGACTTTTTCATGAGCTGGTCCTATCGTGTCTGCTGTTATTGTGTACATTTTGTTTCTCACGGATCCTTTTTAAAATCTCCTTCTTTTGTCATTTCAATCAATGTATTTATAGCATCGAGAGCTCCACGGGCGATTTCTTTGCGCTTTTTCTGTTCCTCTTTTATATCACCCTCGTACTCAAACTCTGTCATTTCGATCAAATGTCCCAGAATATCAGAGAATCCGGAGTAATACCACTGATTGGGTTTTCCATCTTCGCAAAGATCACTCACATGATCTTGCATATACATTGCCTGACCACACATTTCTTCTGTAAGAAAATCTTCGTAGAGTTCTTTATCTGTTGCATAATTTGAATAGGGGTTGTCGTTGCTCATAGTATTTTCACCTTTCCGTGTTTCCCGTTTGAATAGACTTCAATCTTATCACCGTCTTTAATTCGTTCTGTTGCGTTCCCGGTTCCCACGAGACACGGTATTCCAAATTCCCTGCAAACGACTGCAGCGTGGCACGAAAATCCACCATGATTAGTAACTACCGCGATGTATTGTTTTAATCGTGCATCCGAATAAGGGTGGTTAGTAATCAGTATAGCATCATGTGGTTTATCAGAACTATCTCTATCCATATTGGGATCGAGCCACGCTGTTCCTTTCACCGCACCTTCGCATCCCGTGGTTCCGGTAATATCTTCGCAATTAGCTGCTTCTCTTTTCAAAGAATCTTTATCACGAATAGCATCCAGAGCAACATTCATCGCTTCCTGAATATCGATTCCGGAAGCATCAAGATAAATGATAATCTGAGCTAGCGCATGACCCGCATCTGCAATGTGTCCGGAAGGCGTACCATAGGGTCTAGCGTTCGGATTTTCTTTGGGATCATGGGTAAGGTGCATTGCAATGTTTCCGAGCTGGGAAATGGCATTCAACTACCTCCCATCAAAGATGGGAGGATTGAACGGTAGGTTGCTCAGTTGAGCAGCACATATCGTTCAAGTTAGTTTGGGAGAAGTTTGCTAACTCGTAAGCTAACCTTATTCTCGCAGGTCGGTTGAAGCGACCCATACTGATTATTTCCCTTGCGGGAACGTCACCAGCTACTTTTCGGATTTGATTAATTGCGCCGTTAATGTCAGCGTTTATCAAATGTCCGGTAATACTACTATACAATCCACGTTCAATACGACGAGCATCTTTATACCAGTGATCCTCAATGGTATCGAAGTTCAAAGCGTCTGTCCTTGAAGTATATGCTTCGCTCTCTTCACCGTGATACTTCATACCCTCATACAGTTTGCACTTGCTTTCTAACCGAGTACGGAACTTATCAAACGGTATCTGCACGAAATTTCGGTTATTCTTATTACCCTGTTTGACACCATCCCAACTAAGACAAACAATGTTACCGATTTTGTTTGTAATTGCGTGTTCGATCACGAAGTTAACCATACGGTTAATGGCTTCGCTAATTGCATTTTCACGTTTGTTTAACAAACGGTTTTGTCGTTTAGTCAGTCCGGTAATACCTTGCTTGTCTTTGATGCTCTGTAACTTTGCGTTTTCTGTGTTATATGACCAGTTCAGTGATTTTAAGTACTTACCATCTAACAAAATGGCAGTCCCGGTTGTGTTATCAATAAGAGATGCAAAGTTATTCACACCTAAGTCGATTCCGAGGTATTTTGTCGAATCTAACTCTAGTTTTTGGACTTTCTTAATCTCGTAACTGAACGAGATTTTGTAATGTTTCCCATTCCGTATCGGTAATAATGCTACCTCGCGGATCTGATGGGGTTTTATTGATGCGGGTATCCTGAACGTTAATTCTTTGCCAGTATACTTGTTAAGTTTCCTGAACTTAATTGACATTCCGAGAGTGACATTATTACTTTTAAATGTCAGACTATCTCTGGGAAACGTTACTTTATACCGGCCAGCCTTGTTAAGATATTGTGGGGTATTAATTGGTTTCTGATACTCCCCTTTAATCTTCTTTTCCAGAAGTTTGAAGAAACTCTTGTATCCCTCATCAACATCTTGTAATGTTTGCTGCGCGGTTTGTGCAAGCATCAATCCGTAATTCTCGTTTGGGTAAGAAAGGTTATAATTACTGAAATCTTTAAATGGGTCTTTCTTTCCACGAGAATAAGGAATAAACGAACTTGTCAACCCAAACTCTATACCCGAAAATGTATCAGGTCGAATACTTGACATTACAAGTTCTGCTTGTTTAATTGCGTGATAATGCTGTCGTTCGTTGTAAACGCCGACGTTATACAAGTTCTTCGACAGAAAACAGAGTGTATCTACTATCCGGAACTGAATCTTTGTCAGTCTTGCGGAAATTGATACACTACGGATAATCCGTTCCTGCTTTTGTATTGTCACAGTAAGTATTATTAACTTTAAAGG
>PMZB01000308.1 GCA_003170575.1 Chlamydiia bacterium
GGCGAATCCTTCCCTGAAATTACGCCTCTTACCTTCTCTTTTTCCTCACCCTTTGGCATGTGTGAAGAGTGTGCAGGTCTTGGCGTACAGGTTGAGTCTTTGGACGAGGAGGATGAGGTCCCTGAATCAGCAACACCTTGCCCTGTCTGCCATGGAACACGCCTCAATGCTCTTGCGCGAGCAGTCTCTCTTTGCGACAAAAGCCTTCCAGAGATTTGCACTTTTCCAATGAGCGATCTTGCTTCATGGCTCTCAACCGTTTCAAAAACACTCCGTCTTGAAAAATCAATTGCCCATGCGTTCAGAGAATGCGAGGAACGCCTCACGCTCGCTGATGAGATTGGGATTGGCTATATTTCCTTAGACAGGGGTGCAGACACCCTTTCCATGGGAGAAGCAGAACGGGTGTATCTTCTCTCCCAGATTGGCTCGCGCCTTGCAGAGCTTCTGTATGTGATTGATACGCCATCTGCTGGGCTTCACCCTGATGATATTGCGCGCCTTTTTAAAGTATTGAATCGCATAAAAGCGTTAGGCAACACACTTATCCTCATCGAAAACAACAAGCAGTGCATCCAAAAGGCAGACCACATTATTGAATTAGGCAACGGAGAACTTGTGTTTGAGGGGGAGTTAAAGGAATTTCTTTATAGAAAAAAGAGTTTTTTCAAGAAACGCCCCCTTACCCCTCCACAAAAGTTCCTCTCTTCTTTCTCTTTCTCCAACATCGCGTGCCATAACCTTAAAAACATCTCTTTTGATCTTCCTGTCAATGCAATTGTTGCCATTGCGGGAGTATCTGGAGCAGGGAAATCCACACTTTTGTTTGATGTTATTGAAAAATCCATGCTCGCCCATATCAATAAAGAGCCCCTCCCCTATTCGTCCGAAGGGTTAGAGCAGTTTTCCCGCATCGTTTCTTTTGATCAAAAACCCCATGGAACAACGTCCCGCTCTGATCTTTACTCCTACCTGGATTTGAGCACCTCATTGAGAGAATTTTACTCCTCTCTTCCCCAGGCAAGGGAGCTAGGACTTACCCCCGCCCATTTCAGCACAAGCAACAGAAGCGGCATGTGCCCCAAGTGCTGGGGGATGGGCTATAAGCGCGTTGATATGTATTTTCTGCCACCGGTTGAGGTTCCCTGCGATCTATGTCATGGCCTTCGCTTCAAAGATAAAACATTGTCTGTGGAATATGCTGGGGTCAATATTGGAAAATTTCTCACCCTCCCGCTCAAGGATGCAAGAGCCCTATTTAAAGAACCCTCAAAAATAACGAGGTCTTTAGATGCGTTGATTGAACTTGGGCTGCACTACCTTTCTCTTGGACAAGAGATGGCAACTCTTTCCTTTAATGAGGTGCAGCGCGTAAAATTTGCAAAAGAACTTGCCCACAGAAGAAGAAAAGGCACTCTCTACCTATTTGACGAGCCAACTATTGGATTAGATGCAGGAGAAGTGGAAACTCTTGTGCAAAAACTGTATCATTTAAAGCAAGAAGGCCACACGCTGCTCCTGATTGAACACAATTTGGATGTTATTTCTCTCGGTGATCATGTGGTGGAACTTGGGCCAGAGGCTGGAGTTCGGGGTGGATATATCGTGGCTGAGGGCTCTCCCTCAACCCTTCCCAAGAATGCTCATTCTCGAATGGGGCAGCTTCTCAAAAGTAAGGATAATACATGACCTCAAAGACTATAGAAATAAAATGTTCATTTTGTAATTACTCGTTCAAACGAGAAGAATCAAGAGAAGAAAAACACCCACTTCAGTATTGCGCCTATTGCGGCGCACGCATGCGAGCAAATCCTTCTTCTTACGAGATAGACCCCAAAGCTGTGTTTCTTCCAGAGCATCTGCCACAGAAAGATGAGATTATTGGGACGATCGGCCACTTTCACTTGCTCAAAAGTATTGGCAAGGGCGGAATGGGCGAAGTGTTTTTAGCCTTTGATACGCTCTCCGGTAGGCGCGTCGCTCTTAAGCGCATCAGGCCTGATCTTGTGTCAAGCCCACAGCTCAAGGAAAGATTTGTTAGAGAAGCAAGGATCACAAGCCAGCTCATCCACCCTTCCATAATTCCGATCTATAGCGTTCACATTGATGGAGACACAATCTACTACACCATGCCCTATGTTGCGGGACAGACATTAAAACAAGTCCTTGCTGAGTCTGCTGAAAAAGACATAGATGTGACGCTTCCCGCTGACCACAAAGCTTCCATCCCTTCCATGGTACGCATCTTCCTTGGCGTTTTGCAAGCTGTTGCCTATGCCCATTCCAAGGGCGTGCTCCACAGAGATATCAAGCCTGAAAACATAATTATCGGAACCTATGGCCAGGTCATCATTTTGGACTGGGGATTGACCAAACTTATCGACGAAACAGAGGAAGTTTTACGAGAAGATCTTCTAAAAGAAGAGGGCGTTGAAGATGAGACGATCCGGCGGCTCACGCGCCTTGGAAAACCTGTAGGCACAGTCCCCTATCTAGCTCCTGAGCGAGCTCAAGGCAAACCTGCTTCCAAGCAGACAGATATTTATGCGCTCGGCGTTATTCTCTATCAAATTCTGACGCTCAAGCTTCCTTTTTCCAGAAAAAACATGAAATCGTTCGTGGAGAACTGGAAGCTCGAACAATTTATCCCGCCTGAGGTGCGCGCTCCTTATAGAGATGTCCCGCAAGCGCTTTCAGAGATAGTAAAAAAGTCCCTCTCCCCTAATCCAGAAGAGCGATATCAGACAAGCGATGAGCTCATGATCCACATCGAAAACTACCTGGAAGGACGCTCAGAATGGTTTTTGGCAAACTCGCTTAAGCTTTCAGAAAAAGCTGACTGGGAGTTTCAGGAGAATGTGCTGCTTTCGGAACACACAGCAATTTCGTATTCATCGGAGATGGCTGATTGGTACAGCCTGATGATTTCCAAAGAGAGCTTCTCTGAAAACGTACGCCTTGATGTCACCATACGAATTGGCCCTCATAGCCGAGGTATTGGCTTTATGCTCTGCGTACCTGGCGCAGTACAGCGGCGCCACTTAACTGACGGCTACTGGCTCTGGGTCGGCTCTGGACGAGAACATGCGCGCAGAACCACGCTCTTTCGCGCTGGAGTCTCTGTGCTTGAAGCGCCTGACGTGATTTTATTCCCCAATATGACCTATCACATTCAACTGCAAAAGATTGACCAAACTATTACCCTCTCCATTAACGAGATCGAACAATTTGTCCACGTGAGCCACATCCCAGTTGTTGGTACACATATTGGCCTTCTTTCCCAAGATAGTGATTTTGAGATTGAAACGTTTGACGTATACACAGGAAGCCAGAACATTTTGGTGAACTGTCTTGCTGTGCCTGACGCATTCTTAGTTAGCCAAGAGTTTGACCGCGCCCTTGCTGAATATCGGAGAATTGGAGCATCGTTTATCGGACGGGCTGAAGGAAGAGAAGCGCTCTTTCGCGCCGGAGTTACCCTTCTGGAACAAGGAAAGCTTGTCTTTGAACCAAAGGAAAAGGAAACCCTCTTTGATACAGCACGCCATGAGTTTCAGAAGCTGCGCCATACTCCTGGTGCACCTCTTGAGTATCTTGGCAAGGCTCTTGTCTATCAAACAACTTCGGAGTTTGAAGAAGAAGTCAAGTGCTTTGAGCTAGCGTTCCGCCGGTATAAGCGCCATCCCCTTTTGCGCGTACTTATCGAGCAGGTAGTGCTGCGCATGCATGAGACAAGCAGGCTCAATAGAATCGCGGCTTATCACTTTATCTCTCTTGTGCTCCGGTTCTTGCCTGAAATCTTCTCTAAAACATCTTCCAAGAAACTCTTTGAAAGTTTGACACGCTATTGGGAATACCCTCCCTTCTTTTTTTCCAAACCAACTGATGGGGATGAGAGGCTGCAGCGATATAGATTCTGCCTGGGACTTACCTTTTGGCTTGAAAAGCCTTACATCGTCAGCGAGCTCTTCGAGGAACTGATCACAACCCCTGTTCTGCCTGTTGCCCATCTTGTAGACTGTCTTTTCTTGTTTGCTCTTTCTGGAGAAAGGGACTTACTTAAGAGCGGGCTGGACCGATGGAGGGCAGCACTTTCTCCTGATGAACAAGATAAGTATAGCCACTTATTTGAGGGCCTAAGCCTTCTCACTATAGAAGACCCAGAAAAACTGGTTATGGAGCTTGCAGCCTGGATTGAAAAATGCGAGCCTCATGTACTGGAGGCACATCTTTTACTGATTCTCATGGAACGAGCCGTGCGCGTGCAGCAGTATGAAACTGTGATGAAGCTTTTTGATATAAAAAAAGAAGCAATCTGGGATCAACATCTCGAAGAAGAACTCGCCTGCCGCTATATTGAAGCTGCCTTTTGGACAAAAAATTTCGAGAAAGCGGAAAAAGTGTTCGCTCGCTTTCCCCACGAACGGCTGTCTAATGAACGATGCCCTCTCTTTTTCCTGTATGGGTGTTATATTGCTTCAAAACAAGGGCATGCTGCAGCGCTTCGCCATTTTGAACTTACACTGGACACTCCCTATCCCCGCTCCTGGCTTCTTGGAGCCCATATTCTCACAGGCAAAATCGCAATCAGGCCTAAGGGCTGGTTTCAGCGGTCTTTTAAATTCGAGCGGCACATGCTCGTGCGAAGTTTACGACTGTATAGTTACATTGTCGGAGACGACACCTATGCCCCAGGAATCGAATTCTTGTCCCGCACAGAAGGATTCTAAAGCCTCCTCTTTCTACACCATGGAGGCCTTGCGCAACCATCTTCGCACCTCACTGGACCTTGACGCCATGGCACTTGCCTCTTTATCGCTGCTTCTATTAGGGAGTGGGGGCTTACTAATGCAGGCGCACAGAAACTTGGGCAAGCAAAATAAGCGGCAACTTTATTTTTATAAGACTTAAGCCTTAGAAGAACGGAAAATATCAGTACTGACTTGTATTAAACGGATGATAACCTTCTCTTTATAAATAGCAATTAATAGATTTCTATCCGTCGGATTCGGCAAGATCTTTTCTAAGGAAGGCGCATATTCAGCATCAAACACTTTATAGGCAATCCTTTGCGTAAGTGCATCTATCTCATCTTCCTCCACCGGCCACTTTGCCAAATATTCCTTCGTCCGCTGCTTCACTGATTCAACAAGTTTCCTCTCAGTATCATCGCGCGCTTTAGTTAAAAGAAAGTGGCCGGCTGGAGGTACTGGAGGTAATACCTGAATTGACATAACTTTTCCTCTCTAAATTTATTTCTTTTCAGCCACAGCCTCGTGCAGTGGTTCCCAGTATATCATTTTTCCTTGAACCACACAATAGGGAACATCCCCGCACCCGAGATCATGCAATATCAAAAATTCAAGCCGTTCTCGCGGCACCCTCAGATTGTACCCATCTGTTGTCATCTGTGTAATGATGGAATCCGTGATTCCCTTATAGGTTCGATAGTCTGATAATGCACTCTCAAAGTGACTGGTACCCACTGGCACATATCGAACAGGGACATCTATCAATTGTTCGCGACACCTACCAATTAGACTACGCTCTTGGTCACTCAATAGAGGAAGCTGCTTAGCTAAGGGAAACATCCCAGTGTCTTTGCCAAATTGAAGATTCTCCAAATCAACCGGAACTATTTCATGCTTAAAAGAGGTTGGGGTAGGGGATGTGCTCCTCTCTATAATGTTCTCGCCATGCAAATCACTAACACCAAGGGCCAGGCAAACAGATTCCAGGTGCTCTGCACTGGCTTTCACCCTAGCTTTCACTTCTGGGTCCATGATTATTTGTAAAAAGTCATCCACGTTACCACCAAGAGGTTTCCCCTCGATATACTCCCAAATGCTCGCTTTAGAGCCGTCACTTAACTCGCAATTGCTAATTTTATACACGGGAAGTGGTGGCAGTGGATGTTCGTCCGTTGACAACGCATTAATATCCCGAAAAAGCTGAATCACAGCGATATCTATTGTGGCATCTCGCGGCTTGTAGAACACTTTTCCTATCTCTTTTCCCTGGTAAGAACAGACAACACGGGTTGCTATTTTTCCACGGTTGTGGGTCTCACCCTTTTCTGGAAAAAACTCTTCCTTATTGAAGGGCGCTCTGTCAAAGAAGTCGTTTGCTATGATTTCCCTTTGTTGATCAAAAGTGACTTGCATGTTCTTCAAACAAACCTTCCTGTTTACTAAAGAGCTAAGAAGTTGCTCTTTGAGATAAGCAACACGCCCTTCTCCTTCGGACTCAGACAACTTAAGCATAAGAAGGTGCTCCCATTCCCTGAATGGATCAGGGGATGAGAAAAATACTCCATACTGCTCACAAAGCCGCTGACAACAGTCCTCCATTGCCTGCTTCCAGGGCTTGGCAATCTCTAGAGCTTCTTGTTTTTTCTTTTGCGCATCGGCTATTTCCTGTACTTTTTGCGCTTCCTCTTCACGTAACTCGCATAGTTTTTCATTCGATTGAAGATACATATTCCTAGCTTCTGAGTATTCTAAGGTAATGGCATTCAACTTATCGATATCTTTATCAAGCTCCTCTACTTTCCTGCGCTCCTCTGGTTCAAGGCGGTTCATATTTTGTTGCCGTTCTGTTCGGATACTTTTGATTGCAGCAAAGATTCCCAACATATCGCTCTGATGAAAATGGACTTCATCAAAATGCGCCGGAAAACAAATGCCCATTGGAGTCGGAGCAGTAACAGGACCTAAACCAGCTGTTTCCATAGCTCAACCTCATTGTGTAAAAGTACGCCACTCCCATAGACCACTTACCCTCAATGACTCGGAAGTGCAAAAGCAAGCCGTACACCTTGATATAGTCAAACTCATTTTTGGAATCAAGGCAAGAGTCCTTACCGCATCTTTTGATAGAATCCAATCAGGCCCAAGGGATGGTTTCAGTGCTCTTTTAAATACCAGCAACACATGCTCGTGCAAAGTTTAAGGCTGTATAGTTATATTGTTGGAGATGACACCTATGCCCCAGGAATCGAATTCTTGTCCCGCACAGAAGGATTCTAAAGAAAATTCTGTTCGAAGGCTTTCTTACCTTAAAAAAAGAGCAGGTTGGCACAGAGACGTACACGACTACCGGTTTTGAGATTGGAAAGAGCAAGTTTTTTTACTAAACTTAGGCCTTAGATTGGAAAACAGAAATACTCACATCTACTAAATGGTCAATGACTTCCATTCTACGAATATTTACTAATAGATTCCTATCTGTCGGATTAGGCAAGAACTCGGCTAAGGAAGATTCGTATTCAGATTTAAATACTTCATTGGCAATTCTCTCCGCACGCCCTTCTATCTCAAACTCCTCAGGCTGTGTCTTTGCCATATCTTTTCGCGTCTTCTGCTTCACTGATTCAACCAGCTTACGCTCAGTCTCATAGCGCGCTTGCGTTAAAAGATAATGGCCTGCTGGAGGTATCTGACTTGACATAACTTTTCCTCCTTATATTTTTCGCTTTTTGGCAACTTCCTCGTGCAGTGGTTCCCAGTATATCATTTCTCCATGCATCACACAATTCATGCAATTCTCAACCCTCCCAGCTCCATATCCCGACATATGGTTTCCATAAGCACCTTGTATATCATCCATTTTTTATGTAATACATAAAATATACTTTAATTTCAAAAGAATCAATATTTTATATTATAAAACGGCCATGCTGCAGCGCTCCGTCATTTTGAACTCACACTGGACACCCCCTACCCCCGCTCCTGGCTTCTTGGAGCCCATATTCTCACAGGCAAAATCGCAATCAGGCCCAAGGGATGGTTTCAGCGCTCTTTTAAATTCGAGCGGCACATGCTCGTGCGAAGTTTACGACTGTATAGTTATATTGTTGGAGACGACACCTATGCCCCAAGAATCGAATTCTTGTCCCACCCAAAAAGATTCTGCTGGATTTGACACTACCTTGAAGGAAGTTCTGAAAAAGGCAAGACTTGAACACGCAAACCCCTGGGCATGTGAGCGTCTAGATATTTTTTCACTTTCTTCACATGACTTGGTTCTGTGAAAAGAAATTGGATGTCAGAGCCTAAAAATTGACACCCAGATAATATCAGTTCTGGGGCCGCTCTATTCCAAAAAGATTGAGGATGCTTCATCGACCCCCAAACAATAGGGAAAGGTTTATTAATAAATTTTTGATCTTGATCTGTTAGCTTTAAAGGATTTATTTTCTGCAAGATTCGGGCAATGTCTTCAAGCTGTTGCCTGGGCGTCTTCATACGTTCTTCAATTTTTTGTTCCAAAGGTTCCGTATCAGCCATAGGTGGGTACTTGAAAAACTCTGCTTCTAATAGCTCCATCGGTATTGAAATAAGCTCCCTGTAAATGGGGCGGTCCATTGAATACACTTGGTTCTCCCCTGTCATAGCCGTAATTTTTTCTGGTGCTACCGCAATAACAACTGCATAAATATATCTTCCATCTCCAGTAACCATCCCGCATATTGTCCCAGGATCAAATGAACTATTCTCTTTAAATAAAGATTCAGGAGCCTGCTTCCCAATCAAAGATGCAAAATTGAACCAATCATTAACAGAAGGTTTTATCGAAGAAACATAAACTGAAGAGAAATTTTCATTAATTATCTCATAAGAGGCCTGTGTACAAAGAGGAAATAAATTTTTGTAAGCTTCAAGTTGCTCCTGCGATAGAAGTGCGAAGGAAGCTGTGGCTCCTTGCGTAATTTCTACTCCTTTAAAACTGACCTGTATATTTTCGGACTCTTTAAATTGAATAACACCAAACTGTATTTCCTGTGACCATTTATTCCAACCGACCACGACGCTCCCTGGACAAAATTCAGATTTTGGTGGGTAATTTTTCTCGGGAACCACTTTCCCAAGAAGCGGCAAATACTTCTTCCAGCCCATTTCCATAGGGGGAGAATGTGGAAGTTGGTCGATAACAGTTTGTAAATGAGCCGCAAGCTCTTCTCTATTTTCTTGAGTTTCAAAGAAACTGATCCGTAATGCTGCGATTTTGGCTCGGACTAATGCATCCAAGCTTTGCGAAGTAATGGAAAGAATAATCTTTTTTTCTTTTTCCAAGGTAATGTCTTGACATTTTGTGTATGCGAATACCTCTTTAGCATTCTTTGGGGCACACCCACTTAATTCCCACCAATTAAATCCCTCTTCAAATAATCTCATTCCCTGATCAAGTGCACCACAAAGTACGAGTCGATTATGTTGCAGTAAAATGCCGGTCGGAACTAAGGCGGGTACATCACTTAAAGGGAAATGAATTATGAAGGGAAGCGATTGAGAAGTGCTCCCAGAAATCCAGTGGATATCTTTTGGCTCATACTTAAGTTCCTTAATTCCTTTCGACTCACAAATGATAGGACGGACAGGGCGGCGCGCCCAAATCGGATCACTGGTATCTCTGTGAAGAAAGTAGTTTTCTCCGTGAAAAAATTGATTCAGCTTGCTTTCAATTCGCTCTTGAGTATCTTGGAGAGTTTGATATCCTTCCGCATGACGTTTCAATTCCCCTTCTACAATAGCCATTCGACCTGATTCCTCCGCACCTC
The DNA here is from genome assembly GCA_003170575.1 of Chlamydiia bacterium. Taxonomy (GTDB): domain Bacteria; phylum Chlamydiota; class Chlamydiia; order Chlamydiales; family FEN-1388; genus FEN-1388. The sequence goes on from PMZB01000308.1 coordinate 9,560, forward strand.
CTTGCTGGTAATAAATAAGGGAAGAAAGCATCTTGGTAAAAGAAGGGCCATCTTGAGGAACAGATCTACCCAAGTCAGCTCTATATCGCTCACCTTGAGGGCAACCAAATTCATTCACTTCTTCAAAGGAAAATTCAATATCAAGAGCTTCTATGAAGCGGACAAGCTTTTCTTTTGATTCTTCTGCAGAACTCCCATATATATAAAAAATTATTTTTGGCTCGCAGGGATCATCCAATACTTTCCGTGACGAAACTCGTTCCGTATCAGCACTAATCACTTTACCATGGACACATATGCGATTAGCAGCAAGAGTTCTTATAGAACGATAAAGCACATCATAGAATACTTCTCTTCGAGGATTGAGCAAAACCTTCCATTGTCTTTCTGCTTCGAAATAGGACTGAATATCTGAATATGGTAGAGGAGAGCCAATATCAAAATGGCACCAAAAGTTTTTCTCGGTAATATGAGCTCCTCCACGTTGGAGAGCATCATAAATCAAAGTAGAATGATCCTGAATAGAGTGTGCACTTGTCTCTGTAACATTTTTTGATTGTTGCGGCTCTAAAAAGCGGCAAAGAGAATCTAAAAGAGAACATTGCATAAACAAAAGAACCCATTTAT
>PMZB01000240.1 GCA_003170575.1 Chlamydiia bacterium
TAGAAGGTGAAGAAGGAAGAAACTGGTTGAGATTCTTCTTTCACTACCTGGGTAAGCGCCTGACCGCTCGGAAAGCAGATTGGAGATATGATCCAGGCGCGGTTTTAGCCTCAGCATTCATCCTGGAGGGAAAGGATGGTCCTATGCTTTGGACTGTGGAGGTTGGTGATTCGCCTATTTTTGTACTCCAAGATGGAAAAATCTTCCATGTGACTGAGGAAGCATCTCTCGAAGATGAGCAATTTCGGAAAGAAGTTGAAAGTCGAGGGGGCAAGATTTGGAAGAGTCAAGATGGGTTTCGGCTTTGCAGTCATGGAGGATATAATATTGCTCGGTCGCTTGGAGATTTCGGGGGAAAAGGTCTTAGTCCTCAAGGAAAAGTCCAAAGATTTCCGCTCCATCCTCCTGCAACAGTGATTATGGGTTCAGATGGTCTGATTGAAACTCTTTCCTATATCGACATAGGGTGCACTTGCCAAGATTTTCTTTCTACTGCTGGAGAAAATATTGCTGCGGAGGTTGCTCAATATGTATACAGTTGGGGAAGTTTGGACAATATTAGTTGTACTGTTGTTCAAATCCTCCCTCGTTCCTGAGCGAAAAAGAGGTGAGCGTTGAGAGACTTGCTTTTTATTGAAAAAACCCTGTAAAATGGAATTTAGACTTCCAAATTGCAGGGATATTCTATGAAAAGAGCACATTTTCTTGAAAAAATTAGGTTCCAGTTCAAAATCCATCAGGTTTGTGGGTTACTTGGGCCACGGCAAGTGGGAAAAACGACACTTGCAAGACAATACATCGAAGATATCCGCAATGTTGCTTACTTTGATCTAGAGAATCCTATCGATATTGCACGCCTTGAAAACCCCATGTTGACGCTTTTAAATATCGAGAGCGAGTTAATTGTGATTGATGAAATCCAACGCCGTCCTGATTTGTTCCCTGTTCTGCGCGTATTAGTCGATGAAAAGCCATGTAAGTTTTTGATTTTGGGGAGCGCTTCCAGAGATTTAGTGCAGCACTCTTCTGAGACGCTTGCAGGGCGGATTGGATATATCGAATTAACACCATTTTCTATTGCTGAGATACGAGAGCACAAAAAATTATGGCTGCGGGGAGGATTTCCTACTTCTTACTTAGCTAACGCAGATCAGGAAAGTTATGCGTGGAGGCAGGCATACATTTCCACATTTATGGAACGAGATATTCCAAATCTTGGATTCGCTATTCCACCAGCACAAATGCGTCGTTTGTGGATGATGCTTGCTCATAACCATGGCAATATTCTCAATATGGCTGATATTGGCAAATCTTTGGAAATTACGCATCACACTGTGCGAAGATATGTAGACATACTAGCAGGGACTTTTATGGTACGTCTTCTTGAGCCATGGTTTGAAAATATAAGTAAACGGCAAGTGAAGAGTCCCAAAATCTATATTCGGGATAGTGGATTACTTCATACTTTGGTGGGCATTCATACCTGGGAGGAGCTTCACGTATATCCAAAGTTAGGGGCTTTATGGGAAGGCTTTGCCTTAGAAGAGATTATTAAAAAGTACCAAGCACAACCAGAAGAGTGCTTCTTTTGGGCTACACAAAGTGGTGCTGAGCTTGACCTGCTTCTGATGAAAGATGGAAAACGGATCGGATTTGAGGTTAAGTATACTGATACGCCGAAGATTACCAAGTCGATGCTTATTGCTCTCCAAGACCTACACCTGGATCATCTCTATCTTATCCATCCACACGATGTGACATTTCCGCTCTCCGATAAAATAACAGCGCAAGGACTACTCGCAGATCTCCCAAGTGGCTTCCTGGAGGAGAAGATCAGCCCGTACGCATCTGACTGAGATCTTTTGCCCGCAGCTGTAGGTGATTCCTTCGTAACGACCTACAAGTTGTGAAGCATCTTCATCAAAGACGTAGTAGTCATCTTCTAGCTGAGAGACGTGTAAAAAGCCATCTTGCATAAGCTCAGACACATCGAAAGAGATGCCAAAGGGTTTGACACGTGTGATAATGGCTTTATAGACTCTATGAGGGGATTTTTTGTGCCAGGCATTAAGAAGCCGCAGCTTTTTAATCCCAATAAGAGTCCCTTCAGCTCGTGCGCTGGCGCGTTCTTTTTCTGAAGCCTGGTCGCAGATCTCATCTATTTCTTCTCGGATGGGACCTTTTTCAAAGAGAAGTCTATGGATGATAGTGTCTACATACCGGCGGATAGGGCTGGTAAAGTGGCAATAGTGCTCCAGGCTAAGGCCATAGTGACCGATGTTGTCCGGAGAATAGCAGGCGAGGCGCATGCTTCGAATGTAACAGACTGATAAAAAGGGAGCGTGAGGGGAGTCTTCAATACTTAAGAAAAAATTCTGAATGTCCTGAGGAGTGGGTGCAGGGGGAATATCATACCCAAAGGCAGAGACAAGAGTTGCAAAATCTTGTAAGCTCTCAGGAGCGGGTTCTTCATGGACCCTGTAGGAAAGATCTTTGCCTCGGCGATTGAGTTCAATTGCCACAATCTCATTGGCTTTTAACATACATTCTTCCACGATCTGGTGAGTAATATCATTCTCAACGATCGCTGTGCCAGTAGGCACGCCCTCCTCATCCACCTTGATAATAAGCTCAGGAAGGGAAAGCTGGACACTTCCGCGTTCATGTCTTTTTTTCTGAAGCAGCTTACAGAGGCTTTCCATCATCTGCAGTTTTGGTAAAAAGGGACTCTTTTGTTTGCCGTCCAAAATCTCTTTCACTTCGTTATAGGTAAATCGTTTGCTGCTTTTGATCACGCTTCGCACAATGTTATATTTTTTAGTCTCGCCCTTTTTATCGATATCAAAAAATACAGAGACTGTCAGGCGATTTACATGGGGGCGAAGAGAACAAAGGCCTTCTGAGAGCTCTCTTGGAAGCATGGGAATACAGTAATTGGGAAAATAGGTGGAATTGCATCGTCTTTTAGCTTCTGCGTCAAGCGCACTTCCTTCTTTTACGTAATAGGAGACGTCCGCAATATGTACGCCCAAACGATACCCAAATTTTGTTTTTTCGAGAGAAAGTGCATCATCAAAGTCTTTTGCAGTGTCTGGATCAATGGTAAATGTCTCAAGGGATCGAAGATCTTCTCGTCCTTCTATATCGCAGGCAAGGACTTTAGAACCTTTACTTTTTGCTTCTGCACATGCTTCAGGAGAAAACTCTTCAGATAACTCGCTTGCCTTGATGATGAAAGGAAGATCAGATTTTGGGTCTTTTACTGATCCTATTATTTGCGCAAGGGTTGCAATTGTAGGCTTTTCTTTTTCTCCCCATGACTCAACATCGAAAATTGCCCTGTCACCTGCCTTTAAAGTGTCTGACGCTGAACTTAAGTGAATGTCATGGTGTTCGCTCAGCAGAGGGGAATAAAGGTGAAGAACCTTGCCTGAGATAGATGTGACAGTACCAACAAGCTGTGTTCGTAAGCGTGTGACTACTTGCAAGACCCTTCCTTCAGGGCCCTTTTCGGAAAAAATGCTGGTATTGATTGCAATGTCAACAATATCCCCATCAAGAGCGCTATTCATGAGGGGTTTTGGTATAAAAACATCCTCTGCAGCGCCTGCAATTTTAACAAACCCAAAACCTCGGGGGAGCACTGAGAGCGTGCCTCGAGCTACTTTTTCGCCTGGTTCAAGATGAAATGAAGTGATTTCATTTTGATGATACATATCTCCAATACGTTGGAGCTTCCCCTCTTTTTGAAGGGAAGAGAGCACTTCTTCAAATATCTCAAAATGAGTTGGATGAACTTGGAGGCGCTCTATCAAGTCTTTTTTTGCAAGAGGCTTATATCGCTTCCCTTGAATAAAGCTACAAGTGGCTTTAAGCAAATTTGTGAAGAGCTTTTCTTGTTTTGGGGTTTTAGGGGCGGACTCGGTTTTTTTCTTTTTTTTCGGCATAACAGTATATATA
>PMZB01000071.1 GCA_003170575.1 Chlamydiia bacterium
TATGAATTCCGTGGGTTTGGTCTCCCTGTATGCGACCTAGATAACTTTGTGCAAGGACATGTTTGCGAACCGTAAGCCGGATTAACCTGCTCATGACGAAAACCTTTCGCCAACGCTTTAAAAACAATTCGATCTTGTAGTCTTCGTTCCCTATGAAGTAAAATACTCCTCTGACCTTGACAGGTTTGCTGCTTGGTCTGTATCGTTAATCTTTTGAAATTAAAAACCGAACCTAAGGAGAATATAGTATGAGTACTATTGAAGGGAGACCTTTGGAAAATCTATCTCAACATGTACCAACAAATAATAACCTTCCATTAGTGGGAAGGGTCGCTTTGGGTGGCGCATGTATTGCGGTGATTGTTTTAGCAATATCAGCCTTCAATGGGACCCTAAGAAAAGAGGCTGATGATATGCCTCTTGCAGTTTATGTTCCTGCGTTTATTGGAACCATAGCAGGGACTCATGCTGTAATAGCTGCGTTCGTTGTTAGCGGGGCATACGACAAGGTTGCCTCTGTTCGTGATAGAGTAGGGTCTGCTGTGTTTTCTGCAATAAAAAGATTGCCGCTTGTACAACCTACCTGCAGCATGTTCCATGCATATGTGATCCGGCCAATAAGCGGTGCATATAACCAGGTGGGCACTTATTTTTATTCGGCCCAATCCCGAAGCCAGGGCACGTAGACTAAAGAGGGGGAATTATATCCAGTTAATAAGTTGGAGAATCGTTCTTACATTCGGTAAAGTCAGTATATTTACGCCTAGCGTGAGTTCATTAGGGAGGAATGGGTCTATAATGCAAGATTTTGACGCTGAATGACTTGTGAAGCAAGGTCGTATATACCAACTCGATAATCGACCGGAAGCACAAGTTATTCAGCGTCAAAATCTTGCGTCAGAGATTCATTCCCCCCTAATGAACTCACGCTAGACTCTTCGTTCCCTATCAAGTAAAATGTCTTCTTCTATTCTGAGGGAGGGCGTGTATGTCTTTTGTAAAAAAACGAACAATGTGCTCTGAGGTTTTATGAGTTTAATATCTTTTTCTTGTCAGGTGCAGTCTTTCTTGAAGAGCCAAAATCCCGATGACAATTTTGATCTTCGCACTGCTTTAGCAAGCGCTGAACCACTATGCACCTCAGCATTGGGAAAGATTAATAAATTTACTTTATGAATTCCGTGGGTTTGGTCTTCCAGTATGCGACCTAGATAACTGGGTATATTAACATTGAATTACATATCCGAGCTGATTCTTATTAACCAGTTGGAAAACGTACCCTTTTTCTATTAAGGCTTTGATAATGCGCTGGACCCATGCGTCATACTGAGGGTAATAATGAGAAACACCGAATTGAGGATAATATTCTGCAGCAGCGTAGTGCACGTTCAGAGAAATATATCGAGTAGTTTCTACTGCCTGGTCTTCAGGAGCATTTTGTAATTGATAGTTTATGTCATTCAACAAGTCCGTTATAAGCTCGCGCATGGTAATTGAAGCCCTGCGAACAATGGCGCGACCTGCTTCAGTATATATAATATCTCTAACATTTTTTTGTTCTTCGTCAAGGTTTAATCCTAGCGATTGCAAATCATCGATACAAATAGGTTTACGCGCCTCTTTAATGCCTTGGCGAGCATAGAAATCTTGAAGCTGGGCATCCAATGCAATCTCTTTCATTCTATTTGCTTTGGCCTCCTGAGCTTGTTCAGGAGTTATAATTTTATCCTTACAGGCTTTAGCAAGCATTTTGTCAATCTGTTGTTCAGTGGAAAGACATTCAATTAACCCGCAGCTGCCATTATTGGGGCTTCCCATCAGCCCAGTGTAGGCTGAGCCGCAAAGTTCAAGATCAAGAAGTAAAGCTTGGCGAGGACCGGAGAAATTCTTTTGATCGTCAAGGAGGGGGATGTTGCGGGGCGTTACGTCGCTAAATCTTGTATCCTTGATGAGAGTATAGAGTTCGTCCACAGTTTCATCTAAACCAGGATGAGTGTGGTAATAGTGTTCTTGCGTTCCCACGCCTGTATTAAAACGAAAGCGTTTTTCAATGATCATATGAATTTTTTTTCCTTCAGCCTCAATCTCGACTTTCTTTTGCGGTGGTATTACCAGCAGATGTAGATTATTAAATAAACACGCTCTTTTTGCTTTTTCCACATTGCTAAAACGTCTATCCAGTAGCTGTTCAGCGGAAATGGTTTGGCCTCCTTTCCATTCAGAGGGTGAATTTGGAACAGGCATTTTGAAAATAAGATTTGCCTCAGAAGTGAGAGTGAAAACAAGATTGGTCCCTTTTTTAATCCAGTTGATAGCGGGATCATCTTCCAACTTTAGAATCTTCGGCATAAGCGCTGTAAGTTTTTTTTCAGTAGTCTCTGATATTTCCAGGCCTTTTTCTAGTTCTTTACTGACGTCTGGTTCAAACAAGGACTGTGAAAGAGATTGAGAACAATCCCCAAAGCTTATGGGAGTCGAAAATGAAACAGATTCCATAGTTTTTTTGCCTAAAGTAAAATAATTTATATGTATTG
>PMZB01000210.1 GCA_003170575.1 Chlamydiia bacterium
CTATCAAACAGTTCCATTCTTGTCCAAGACTGTATATAGAATCTGCTACTTCACATGCTTTATTCCAAACATTTTTATGGCATTGCTCAGTGAAAACGCCTAATTCTTTCATGGCGCCAAGCACTGCAATTTTTCTTGCCCCCGGCGTCTCTTTCAACACATCAAGAGCTGCCATCATTGAGGGCTCACATGCACTAATTGAGTCATTGATAAAAAGAATGCCTCGACATGACTTTTGCTCCAGCCTCCGTTCAGAAAGACGCAACTGAGGAATCGCATCACACACGTCATCCCAACTCACTCCCATACTGCGGCTTGCAGCTATCGCAGCAAGCAGGTTTCCATATACATGCGGCGCTGGAAATTCTGGTTTGGGTAGTATAACCTCTCGCTCCTCTTCTCTGACAATCAGCGCATCTTTTTGCACACACATAGACCAGAAGGCATTTTTATCATGCATGGAAAAGGTTTTTCCTCGTGTTCCTGCTATTTTTGCAAGAACTTCAGCATGAGCCGTGTCCGCATTGTAAATGCAGGTTTTCGCTCCAGCAAAGATTTCAGCTTTTGTTTTTGCAATATCTTCAAGTGAAGAAAAGTTCTCTGAGTGTACAAGGCACACGTGCGTCACAAGAGCAATGTCAGGCGGAGCAATAGCTGTAAGGGTTTTGAGATCACCAGCATGGGTCATTCCCATCTCCGCGATGATCCACTCCTCACCGCCTTTAAGACCATTTATAAGAGTAAGGGCAAGACCAATCTGGGAATTGTGGCTCGATTGGGTTGCTTCAACCTTGTGCCTTATAGACACAATGGTGTTGGCAAAGTCTTTTGTAGTGGTCTTTCCAATAGATCCTGTAAGAGCAAAAACTTTTGCCCCATTTGCCGCTACAGTAAGCTGGCCAAATTTTTGCAAGGTAGCAAGCTGATTTTTTACCCTCATCACAGGCATAGAAAGAGGAATGCTGCCTGTAAAATCTTGGTTGATAACTGCCCCTACAGCCCCTTTAGCCCAAGCCTCTTCCAAAAAGGCATGCCCATCAACTTTTTCTCCAGGCAGAGCAAAAAAAATAGCACCAGGTTGAAGAAGGCGTGTATCAACAGCAACGCTTGTAGGCTTTCTCACTAAAGGTTTTGAAAAGCTTCCTAAAGAAAGTAGCTGCCCAATGTCCATATTGCGTAACTCCAAAAAGAACGTTATACCACAGTAAGGGATCGTACAGAAATAACTTTTCCAGTTATAGAGGAGAAAAACGGTTCAGATCTTGACGATTTTTCCGAAGTCTCGTATCCATAGATACCAGCGAGGAAAAATCGTAAGTGAGATGAATCGATTTTTCCCACAAGATCTGTAAAAGTTATTCCTGTACGATCCCCAAGTTTATTCTTTGGTTTCGTCCTCTTTGGCGTCAGCAATAAGCGCTTCAGAAATCATGGTGATGCCTGCAGAAGAAGATGCATAGAGAAGTGCATTCAATTCCACTTTAACAGGGTCAATAACGCCGCTTGCTATAAGGTCTTCAACTTCTTCGGTCATAGCATTAAAACCAAAAGGCATGCCCTTTTTGCGAACCTCGGCAAGAATAACTGAGCTATCTTTTCCTATATTTTGAATAATCTGGCGAATAGGCGTCTCGCATGCTTGGAGCACAATTTTCGCCCCCAACAGCTCATCTCCAACAAGTTTGAGTTTGTGTATAGCGTTGCTTGCAAAAAGAAGTGCAACACCCCCTCCAGGAACAATTCCGGACTCAAGGGCTGCTTTTGTGGAGTTAAGGCTATCTTCAAACAACTGCTTTTTGTTTTTGAGCTCTGGTTCTGTTGCTGCCCCCACACGTATCTGTGCAACGCCTCCTGAGAGCTTTGCCTTTCGCTCCTCAAGTTTCTTTTTATCGTATTCACCGGTCGATTTTTTGATCTCTCCCTCAATCTGTTTTATGCGTGCAGCGATTTCCTCTTTAGCGCCTTGTGAGGACACAATTGTTGTAGAGTCTTTTGTAATAACAACCTTCTCACATGTTCCTAGAATTGAAATATCTGATTCTCGCAAGTTAATGCCCATATCGCTGGACACAAGCGTTGCCCCTGTGAGTACGGCGATATCTTGCAGCATGGCTTTTCTATGATCCCCAAACCCAGGCGCCTTAACTGCTGCGACCTTAAGCGTCCCTCTTAAGCGGTTGACAACCATGGTTGAAAGTACTTCTGCCTCATAATCTTCTGCCACAATAACAAGTTCTTTGCCTGTTGAAGCAATGGCTTGCAGTATAGGCAAAAGGTCATGGATGGAACTAATCTTTTTGTCGACAAGCAAAATGGAGGCATTATGCATTTCCACAATCATCTTTTCTGCATTTGTGCAGAAGTAGGCGCTCACCCATCCTCGATCAAACTGCATACCTTCGACAATTTCAATTGTGGTCTCCAACCCCTTCGCCTCTTCTACCGTGATAACGCCTTCTCGACCGACTTTTTCTATTGCATCAGCAATGATCTCTCCTATTTCCCTGTTTGATGATGCTGACACAGAGGCAACGTTGATGATTTCTTTTTTCCCTTTCACAGGAATCGCCATCTTCTCAAGTTCCTCAACAACAGCGTCCACTGCTTTTTCCATTCCTCGTTTCAGGCTGATGGGGCTTGCCCCCGCAGAAACATACTTCAGGCCGCTTTCAACAAGTGTTTTAAGTAAAAGAGTCCCCGTGGTAGTTCCGTCGCCGCATTTTTCTTTAATTTTCTGGACAGCCTCTTTCATGATGGAGACACCCATGTTCTCAAAAGTATCTTTGAGTTCAAAGTCGCGGACAATGCTATTGCCGTCATTAGTGATAGATGGTGCACCCCACCCTTTTTCAAGCCCTACATTTCTTCCCTTTGGACCAAGTGTGCAAGCAACTACATCTGCAAGCTTTTTCATCCCAACAAATAATTTTTGACGCGCTTCCTCATCAAAAATGATCTCCTTCGCATGAGCTGTCATAAGAATTTCTCCTCAAAAGTTTAATTTGGACTTTTTTACAACATGTATACTAGGCCCTCTCTCTTTTTTGCAAGGGGAAATGGAATGATTTAGCAATTAAACGCCCGAAGTGCCAGGCTTGTGGAACCGTTCGCGAAACTCGAGTGAAGAAATATTCTGCCAAAATTGTTGGTAACACGTCATGGAGTTTTGGAAAGCGTAACCATCTGGACTCCCAAGCTCCTTTTGTAACCCTTCGCTGGCACACATGATAGCACGCCGATTGTTCCCTACAGCAACCAGCACAATCTCTCGGTCATTCCTGAACTCTTTACAAACATCTTGGAGAGCCTCACCCTCTTGCTCCACAGCAGTCAGAACAATCTCTCGATCATGCTTAAAAAACTCACACCTCCCTACTAGATAGAGCGGTAAATATTTATATTTAAAGCACGCGAGCCCTTCAACTTCAAAGAAATTCGGAAGACTACTTGGTATATTTTTAACGAATAATTCTATTCTCTGGGAGTTTCTGTAGGGCTCGGGGAGCGAATCTCGTAATTGGGCAAAATTGTTGGCATTGAAAATTTTCGTATAAACTAAAGCGATTTTAATAAAAGTCAAATCCATCTTCTGATCTTCGGTCAGACTTAAGTAGTCAAGCCCATTTTTTTGAAGAGCACACATGATAAAAGTGCGACTTTTTTTTGCTGCTTCGGGTGCGTTAGCAAGAGAGACTGGATTCAGTTTATCTTGAAATGCGGCTTGCTTTTCCTCTGTCTTGGAATCATCAAAATCCATAGGGCTCCCTACCATTGCGGCAGTCGAAGACCCAACCAACTCAAAAGACATACAACAGTTCTCCTAATAAAAAAGTTACTTAATTTAACCTAAGTTCCAAATTTCACTTTTTGGAATGAATATCCACAATCATTTGGCCTCCGTCATATCTCTCAAACAGAATTTGATCTTTGTCATTGATGCCTATCATAGCCACACACTGAGAGGGAAACTCAGAAAAATGAGCTCCTCCCTTTTTTGTCCACCAAAACCACCCAGAAACAACTTGGCAACAACATCCAACACACCAACATGCAGAATAGGAGCACGCAACAATCCTATTGTTATTAATTCGAGCCCTATCAAAATTGAATTGACCTCTATCAAATCTGAACCAATCATCTTTTATTCCTGGTACGCTTAAGGAAGTAGTAAGTATCTGAAATCCAGTCTCTTTGTCCCAATACCAAAGAGCTTTTATTCCACCAGCTACCGCTCCAAAGGTACCACACGAAGCAAAGGTGGCACAGCCCACAGCATCTCCATGACTGTTTTCATCAAGAACTTCAACAGGAGCAGCTAAAGGATGGCCAAAGAGCTGACATAGAGGAGAAAAATCTATATTCTTAGGAATTGCATAGAGAGGGAAGCAAAAAAACAAGGCAAAAATAAAATAGAGACGACAAGAAATTATTGCGCGCATATATCCTCCGCGTTTATCAAACTTAAGGTAGAATGCTACACGGTTTAATAAATTAAATTACACTAGAAAAAGTCGAAGTTCACAACTCAAGGCAACATTCTGTTAGAATTACGAATTTTTCATTATAAAAACGAAAACAATATTTTCTTCCCAACCTTGTACGTTAAAGCAACAGATCCTATCCACAAAGCAGCGAATACAGGCAGCGCTCTCCAATCAGTTTTCTTTAACTTCGACGTATCTTCCGCTTCCGCCTGACACCGCTTCCACAACTCATCTGGAATAGATTTTCTAGCAGCCCACAACAGACCGCCGACAATAACAACATCATCAAGATACCCAATAACAGGGATACAATCAGGAATAAGGTCTATAGGACAAGCCAAATAGACAACAGCCGCTGTCGTTAAAATCTTCGCCTTGAGAGGACACTCGGGCTTCTCAAGAGCAATTTTCATTGCTTTGATATCTCTTTTCATCTCCTTTACAATCTTGCTCACTTTTTGCATCCTCTCGCCCATGTATTGAGATAGAGGAGCCGGAACCTCTCCTGGAGTATTATTCGCCCCAAACATGCACCCACACGGATCAATCTCCAATGAGCCTAATGGATCTAAAGCTACGGAGCTTGAACTTGACATAACATTTTCTCTCTTAAATATCTTTGC
>PMZB01000167.1 GCA_003170575.1 Chlamydiia bacterium
TTTCTGAGCAGGGCTTCTTTATGATTCACCCTACCAAAAAAGCCGTTGTTTTTTCGGTTCCTAGAGTAAAGATCCAAGAAATAGGTCAAAAACTTTTGTCTTTTGATCTTCCTAAAGTGCATCCATCAGGTCCTATCTTTTTCAAAGAAACTATGTGGCGTGTTTGGAATCTCATAGAAGAAATGTTCAAGCCAGAGCTTGCATGCATACGTTGGCTTGAAAAGAGTGATCAAAATCCATCAGCAGTGGTAGATGATGCCTCTTACTCTTTTGAGGAATTGACTCTATATAGAGGCTTAGGAAAAGAGCTTTGTAGGAGATTAAGAAAGACGGATATGAGTCCTCGACTCGTAGATTCTTTAGTAGAGCCTTATATCCATGAAACGGAAACGGATTGCATTATTCAAGGTATAGCAGAATTTGTTGAGGATGGGACAGTCCCTGACCAGTTTAGTCTCTCCTGGTAAAACAGGCTCTTCCATTCCTACCATGACAGCAATCCAATTCCTTCCCATGATTGACCACCTTTTATCATCCCTCTTACCCTCTCTGCATCTCCCTCTTCCTCTAGAAGTACGTATGGCTCCACCAAGGAATCCACAAGGCGTGGATTCATGCCTTGTTTCAATGCGCGTCTTGCAGTTTCAAATTGGAGAAGGATGAACATCGATGCTAGAGAGAAAGTCTGTTCGTGACGATCCTCTCCGGTAATTAGAGGGGCTTTGGGATTTCCTTCGAGCGAGCGCATACACGCATACTCAGGTTGCATCAATGTCATGAAAATACTAAAAAGATGTTTAAAGATGTCTTTACCAAAAACTGTACCGGGAATTCCTTCAGGGAGGGACATGAAGGTAGCAATCTTCTGCGCAATTTCTATGAGCGTTGTTTGTGGTACAGCAACAACAACAGTTTTCGATTCGTTATTGCCTGGAAATCGATAACGCTCAGGAAGAGTTTTCTGAGGTTTTATTCGTGTTAAATCAGGGACAGCCGAATAAGGGAATTTGCATAGGAAATGGTTTTTCATGAGCTCTTTGCCATGAGGGCGATCTGGGTTTGAAAAGATTTTGCATGAGGCCTCTATAATTGGTGTGCGAAGTACTTCGTCAAGTAAATCTATTGCCGCATCCGTTATACGTATGCTGATCTCCCTTTTTCTCCAATCTGGGGAGTCAACAGTTGAGTAACAACACTCATCTGCTTGTCGATAGATTGAGATGTCGTACTTCATAGGATAAAGTACTTCAGGCCACTCAGAACCAATCTTTTGTTGTTTTTCAAAGAAAGCCTGTAAAGTTGGGTGCTCCCTCTGTGCTAAAAATGGAGCAGCTTTGCTTCTCCATTGATGAAACAGTTCCTCATGTTTTTCCCACCCTTTCTCATACACTTCTTTCGTTTCCTCCTCATTCAGCGTGATGACACGATCAGTAGCTATGCACAGCTTGAGAATAGCAAGGCCTTCTTTACTTATGTTCTTACTTGTCAAGGCCTCTTCTAAAATATCTTCTATTACATGTTGACGTTGAGGGGTATTGACATTCCTCACCAAAACTACGCAGGCTAAGGCAAGTATTGAAACGTTATATCCGGAAAATTTTAGATTTTCTTCAAAGGATGGTAGGAAGAGTCCATTGCGATACAACTCTTCTCTTGTCCATGCTCTTGCTAAAACCAGAGAGAAAAGTTCCATGCGTGACTTTCGAGCCGCAAGGTTTTCTTTGCCAAGCGCTTCAATTTCCTCCACCAATTTCATTATGCGTGCTGCATCTTCAAGATTCTGAGAAAAAAGGTCGCGGGCAAAACTCACGCTTGCTTCTTGATCAAGAGAAATAGGTGGTTCAGATCGATCAGGGCTTTCTTCTTTGAATAGTTCTTGGAAAAAGTTTTCAGAAACGTCTTTTCCACTATCCTGTGTATCCATTCTCCCCTCTCCCGTGTATGGCAGCAAGTTATACATCTATATAGCAGAGAAGCGTTTTGAAAAAAAGAACAATGCCCTTTATCGGTCCAAAATAGATTTAGGGGGCTATTCTCATGTTTATTTAGAAGGGCGAATTTTCCCCACTACCTTCTTAAGCATTTCCTCCTTTTCCTCTGATGAGAAGGGAGAGTCTTCGTCTTCTTTAAGCAATTTGCCTTCAATCTGCTGGAGCACTGAAGGATCTGGTTTTGGAACCTGAAGGTATGTGAGTAAGGTTTTTTTTCTCGCAAAATGGGTGAAGGCCTTATTGATAGTGAGGCCATCCAAAAGCGGGTACTTTATTCGTGGAGTTTGAGCTTCCATAATGATAAGGAAAAGGGCATGAAGACCGGATTCATAGCTGGTCCATGAGCAATTACCGACTTTTTGCTCCCTTTGGTGAAACACTCTTTTCAGGCAGGGTTGGAGGGCATCAAGTGTGGCTTTTAACTCCTCCCATGATTCCTTGCCGCTAAGTGCTTTTTCTATAAAGATAAGCAGCTGGGTTTCCAACTTACGGTTAAATTCGTACTCTTTAATACCCGGGCTCTTACCGGCTTCCCGCCCACGATTACATAAGTAAATCTTATTTTGATGCACTACAAATCCAATGGAGTGATTGGGAACTGTTGAGTGACCTGAAATCGCGCCTGGAAGAAACACTGGCTCATTTTCACTCACACAAACAAGCTCTTTGCAAAGTTCGGTAGAGTGCCATCCATAATCTCCCGAGCGATCAAGTATTTTCAGGATCGTTCTTCCCACTGTTTGATATTCTGAGCCCATCGGCTTCATTTGTTCTTCAACAAAATCCTGAAAAAGCTTGCGAATAAATTTTAATGAGCAAAGGCGAAGCCAACCAGTTAACTTAATGGTCTGAAACGTATGTGTTTTTACATTATAGAGCTTGCCTTGACCTTTCAGAGCCCAACTATGTGCCATGCCCTTAAGAGTACTAAAATTCTCATGCCATTCTTTATCCGCTCCGTGGTCAATAAGCAATTGATAAATTGGCTTCCCTTCTGAAAAAGGTAAAGCGTCTGCGCCACTTAAGGGAGTAAACCCTTCTTTATCAGGGCAATTACAATCAGCTCCTAATGAAATTAAGAGCTTCACCAACTCAAAGCGCTCATGAGGGGAGGCATTGCACAAGATCGAAATTAGTAAAGTGCATTCGCCCAAGGGGCAATTGACATCCTCAGGTTTCACATGAGCTCCATGGTCGATGAGTAACTTAAT
>PMZB01000068.1 GCA_003170575.1 Chlamydiia bacterium
TTACTCTTTTTCGAGTGGTCCATTTCTGGTCCAGCACATCGCGTAATTCTGCATTATTTCACATAATTTGTGGTGGTTTTAATTTTTTTGGGAAGATATGCTGCTCTCTGTGATGTCAGGCGATATTATGTGGTGCTCCGGAAAATCCTCGAACTTAAAATCCCCTGGGAGCAATNNCACCTCCTATCCATTGAATCAACGCAACTGGGCCAATGTGGGTCAGTGCGAAAAAATGGAGGTGATAGCTATGGCATACATTGAGAAAAGACAACATCCTAATGGGAATGTTACATACCGAGTTCGCATTCGTCAAAAAGGAGCTCCTCCTTTGTCTTCTTCGTTTCGTACAAGAAGGGAGGCTATTGAATGGTCCCAGCGAATGGAGGGAGAGGTAAGAGCTGGTCGGTACTTTGGTCGAGAGCCGAGCAAAGAGAAAACCTTTGCTCAATTCATCGAGCGCTATATTGAGAAAGAGCTCATTAAGAATCCTAAGAGCTATAAGAAGCAAAAGTTACAGCTTTCCTGGTGGAATGAGCATCTTGGGAAGTATTTTCTTTGTCACATTACTCCTTCTATAATTGCAGAACTTCGTGATCAATTGATGGCGGAAAAAACCCGCAAGGGTACTCTTCGAACTCCTTCTACAGCTAATAGATATCTAGCCGCTCTGAGTCGTGCATTCACTATTTGTGAACGTGAATGGTATTGGATAAGAGAAAATCCTGTTCGCAAAATCATTCGTCCAAGAGAAAATAAGCCTAGGGAGCGATTTTTAGATAAACAGGAGATAAGTCTTTTACTGGATGTGTGCAAAAAAAGTAAAAGCCAGTATCTTTATCCAATAGTTTTGTTTGCTCTCAGCACCGGAGCGCGAAAGGGTGAAATTTTGTCTCTGAGATGGGCGGATGTAGATTTTGCTCGACAGACAGCGATCTTTAGAGAGACAAAGAATGGGGAAACTCGAGCAGTGCACCTGAGCGCAACAATTATGAAGAGGCTGCAAGAAGAGAAAGAAAGGCGAGCTGTAGCAAGTCCTTATGTTTTTCCTAGTCATGATGGGACAAAGCCTGCAGATATAACGGGAGCTTGGGAAAGTGCTGTGAAACAGGCTGGGTTCAAAGATGTCTGTTTTCATTCCCTCAGGCACACGGCAGCTTCTCATCTTTGCATGGGCGGATTTTCTGCTCTTGAGATTGCAGCGGTCTTAGGACATAAGACGCTTGCTATGGTAAAACGATATAGTCATCTTTCGATGTCCGCGACTGCGAGAGCGTTGGACAAGTTAAATGACGAAATTTTTGGAGATGTGATCNNGATGTGGTGAATGGCTGATCTTGGGAAAAAAATATCTTGGAAAGCAAGTTTAGCAAAAGGGGAGAAACCAAAGCTCCAAGATCCTGCTGAAGTTTTTTTATCTTTTATGAATTTCTGCGAAGCTAAAATTCCATCAACTAAGCTCAAGAAGGAGTGTGAGCGGTTTGATGAGCAAAGGAAACTCATAAAGAGCGAGTATAAAAAGTTTATTTCAGAGATAGCCAAAGAGCCTTTTATAGCGAGCTTTGTTGTGTGGGTTAAAGAAGTCGGTCAGCAAGATACTGAGCAGTTTGAAGGGGCAACAATGCTGCTTAAAAATGGTCTAATATGCGTTGTGGGCGATGACGGTAAGCAGTGGACAATAGAAAACGCAAAAGTGTTTGATCATCGTATTGTGATCGATACTATTCGATGTCATCGAGAATGGCCTCTCCACCAGAGGGAAAATGTAGTAAAGACGTATCTCTCTTTCCTTTCCTGGCTATCTGCTGAGACGTTTTCATATATAGCCAGGTTTGAAGATCCAGATCAGGTACGAACGCGTGGGAGGATGTTGCCATATCCTGCATTTATTTCTTTTCTAAGCGCTCTTTCCAATGATAAGGCTCGTCTTGTTGCAAGCCTTCTCTATTATGGCGGAAGCCGTAGTCTGGATGAGGTTTTGCAACTTACCTTGAAGGATGTAGATTTTAAAAATCGTATCATTCAGTTCAAGTCTGCTTCTGTTAGCTATCCTGAACATGTTTTTGCTGATGTTAAGGCTATTGCGCAATCGCGAACTTCAGGGAAATTATTTTTAGGTCGTCAGAAGTCTCCACTTAATCCTGCTATAATTTTTAGAAACTTTAAGGAAGCCGCCTTAAACTCAGTTCTCGGGAACCTTTTTACGCCTGCCTACCTTACAGCCGGCCAAAGAAGCCTCTATCGAACTTCACTGAAATATTCCTAAAATATTCCTAAATATTTCTGCCAGGAAAAGGCAAAAAACCACATGTCTGACCCTCTTGATAGGTTATGTGCNNATCTTCTTCGAACCGCCGATGTTTTTTATGAGATCTTTTTTTTGCATGCGGCCAAGGATATTTCCTATCTTCTTTATTTTTTGTTTCTCAGTAAGAACGTCTGGTAGTTTGTTGAGAAGCAGGGCTTCGATATCTTTTCTTGTTGCGGAATGATATTTCAAAATAAATTTATGCAC
>PMZB01000186.1 GCA_003170575.1 Chlamydiia bacterium
TTATCACGAAAAACGTGATTTTGAAGGCACAATGAGAGATACTTAGAGTTGCGCCCATTCGTCAAATCCTTTATAAACCTATCTTGACCGTTGGGGTGGTCCCCAATGTTAAGGTTGAAAAGTGCTCGCCATAGGTTCGCCTAGAACCAACTTTGCATTTACTGAGGAGAAAGATATGACAGAAGCAACAAAAGATGTTGGCCCAGGGGATTCAACGATTCCTTTTCCAAAAAAAGAAAAGAAAGGTGTAGATATTGGTGGACGCACTATAGGAAAGCTTTCCTCAAAACCACATTCGGAACAGATCAGAAAGGAGTCTGAAGAAACGCAAATTCTTTTCCAAAAACGTGTTGCAGGAGAAACGAGTTCCACCAAACAACGAACGGAACAGACAAGCGCCAAGAAGCCAGAGGAAGTCTCGGAAGTTGGCAAAACCATCACGGAAGCGACTGAAAATCGTAAAGAACTAGCCACGCTGAGACAAAAAGCCCTTGAGGATCTCAAAGGCCAGGTACCGGCAACAACCATAGCTAGGAATCTTAGCGATGGAATGAAAAAATTTCTATCCAGACTATATCAAGAGGGACTAGCTAAGCTAGGACCTCCTCCGTGCGATTTTTGTGTTGCAGCACTTGGTTCTGTCGCCAGAGGCGAATCAGGACCCTATCCAGACTATGATAATTTTATGATCATTGAAAAAAGAACTCCAAAGACCATCGAGTATTTCATCAAACTAAACCAATATGTCGCAGATAGAGTTCATAGACTTGGAGAAGAACGTGTGATCTCTGAATTGGGAGACAAGCGGATGTATTGTGGTGGCCTGCGTTTTTGCATGGGCGAACTAAATTCTCCTTATCAGGTGTATGAATATCGTTATTCCAGTAAGACAAAAGAGCTTGAAGAATCACGACCAGAAGAGCAATCCCGAACCATCAGCACATTAGAGGCTTCCCTGAAAAGACCTGTGTATGGGGGTCGGGCTAAATTGCTTGAGTCACCTGAAGAGGTGCGATCCCCTCTAGGGGATGTGGCAGATAGCACGCCTATTATTGGGAATCCCAATCTATACGAGCGATACATGAGTACTTCCCTCTCAGGTGAGAAAGCAGAGTTTACAGCCATAAGCAATATCAAGCGGAATATTGACGGCATCAATAAAGATAAAGAATCTCCAATTACAGCCGCAAAAACAGAACTCCCGATACTCATTCACGTGAAAGAACAGCTTTTTCGCTTTCCTCAGGCAACCGTGACAAGTCTGGCATTGCATTATGGAATCAAGGAAAAGAATACCATAGCACGCATCAACCTGTTGAGAGATATGGGAGTGTTTAGTGTTGCCTTTGCAGAGAGACTCAAAAACTCAGTGGAATTTCTTCTCAAGTTTCGCCTTCAGGCACAAACCGCACACAGGGAAGAGTTTGAATATGTCAGCACCGGAACCTGGGAAGAGTTTTCGAATCATTGTGAAAAAATAAAAGCCACACTATCGAAAATAGAGCGCGAAGAAGCAGAATCAGGGTCAACATTTGGGAAAGAAGTTGAGATTTGCAATAAAAAAATTCGAGATTTGGAACTTCAACTATCCGAGCTCGAAGGGAAGCAGGGAAAAGAACCAGAAAGAGAGAAATTGAAAACTCACCATGAATATCAAAAACAAAGATTTGAAGAACTTATCGATAAGGATGGATTGAAAGAATTTTGTAAAGACTTCCTTGGAGCCTATAGTGCAAAAATCGAAAAAAACCAATACCCAGACCGAGTAGGAACTCACCCTCCAGCACTTTCTGCCTTTAGTGCACTTGATAAGGCTGCTCTGGAGGAAACCGTATTGCCTACGCTTCGTGACCTCTTTGAAATGGCAAAGAAAAGTCTTAGTGGAGGTGGTTTTAATCCAACCCCGTTTTCTACAAAGTAAGAATAAGATAAACCCAGATCTTTTTTGTCACCAATCGGCCTCCGCCAAAGAGTCATCAGAAAAATCACTCATCCAAAAAGTACCCAAAAGGCTTTTTGAGCTCTTTTGCCATCTTCTCTAGAGCCGCCAGATCGGAAATTTCCTCCTTGTGTACGGAGTGGCTATCCTTATGTACGGAGTCAGAATCGGGAGGAAGGAAGTACTGCGTCCAACGCCTCTGCCCATCTTTGGGTTAAAGCACCTCGGCTAACAAGGTTTTGAAGAAGTTTGGTTTTCTCTACAACCGGATGAAGATATCTCTCAAAGGACTCCTTTCAAGCTCGACAATCTTCACAAAACGCTCATGCAAAATACTGAAGCCGCAGCATTATCATTAAAAGATCTTTTAGGAACGATTGAATTAGAACCAATATTGGGAAGATGCGAGGTTGAAAATGGGAAGTTGATAGAAACGAGGAGCTATTATTTGGCGCATACAAACATCGATACCCTCGCCCTCCTTGGATGGGGACAAGGGTACGAATTGGTGCGTACTACGGACCCGGGAGGGACCAATTCGTACCATGGAAGAGAATTTGACACACATTCGATGAACGTAAATTAAGGCATTGTTCGAATCATGAACTCATCAAAAAGAGGAACAGTAAACGCTAAATCTCCGTATGTAGGGCTGTAAATCATCCCCTTTTTAATTAAACTGGCTCTTACAGGGCTCAAGCTTGTTGGTTTACTATTTAAGATATCTGCGATATTCCCGACACGTTGAATATTAGGCCCCAGCTGGGCCATAGCTCGTAAAAAATTCTTTTCACTGGGAGTGAGCCGATCAAATCGCACTTTGAAGAAATTCTTATCAAGACGCGATATAACCGCACTAGTTGCCTTTTTGACAGTATCAAGTGCGATAGGATTGGTTGTAGCCATATTCCATGCTTGATATCCCCACTCTTGAAGAAAATAGGGGTAACCTTTTGTGAGAGAAAATATTTCTTCTAATGCGGAAAATTCGAACTCAACCCCAGCATCTAGCGCCGGACCTCGTAAGGCTCGAATAGCATCTTCTTTGGATAACGCCCCAATATCTGGAAAGTTAAAAAGTCTCTCTGCATAAGACTTTGCTTCTCCAGCCAAGGCATGGAGTATTGGCAACCCAGCTGCCAAAAGCACGAGAGGCAGTTGCCGTTGTTGTATCTTATGCATTGCCATAATAAGGGCGCCTAATTCTTTCTGAGTGAAATATTGAATTTCATCTATCAGTATAGCAACAGCAACAGAACGATCCTCAGCGGCCTCTGCAATAGCCACAAATAAATTTGGTAAATCTATTACCAAGTCGCCACTATCCGCAGCACCTTTCTCTGGCTCAATATCAATTCCAATTGAAAGATCGTTAACTGTTACTGTCACTCCTGCAATAAAACTACGAAGAACAGCCAACCCTCGTTTCACTTTATTGCTCAAACCAGAAAGTCGATCCAAATCAAACAAAAGTTTGCGTAAATAAGGAATAAGGAGTGGACCCAATGCCTTATTTTCAGGAGCTTCAATGAAAATTGTTCTATATCCTTCCTGCTGAGCTTGACGCTCAATTTCGTTCAAAAGCACTGTTTTGCCCACGCCACGAAGGCCTGTGAGTAACATGCTTTTCTCAGGTCTTCCAATTTTTATGCGCCCCAGAAGTATTCGCGCTTGTTCCAGAGTAGTATCTCTCCCTACTAATTCAGGAGGAGGAGACCCAGCCCCGGGAGAAAACGGATTCAAAATGGGATCCATAAACGACCTCACTTATAGCAAGTTATATCCACTTATAGTGAAAACCCCCAATAAGTTGCTATAACTAATTGGAGCCACGTGGACTGCGACAAGCAGGAAAGAGAGAAGAGATGGACGGCATGATGTATCTGCTTGCCATCTAAAATCAAAAGTTTTAGCACTTCTGGAACAGGACTGCCAGGGTATCTTGACT
>PMZB01000267.1 GCA_003170575.1 Chlamydiia bacterium
GTTCAGATATGAAACGATAGGGGAGAGCCATGAGCGAACTTTCATCCAATCCATTAATTGCGCCTGGTCAGTTAATGCTGAACGAGGTTCAGGCAGCTGAGGCGGGAAAGACTGTTACAGTTGATGGCCGGCACTATACAGTTCTTGGTGATGAAGAAAAAATTCGTCAACTGTATGAGCGTCTTCCCTCGCAAGAAGTCTCTGCAAAGCAATTTGATGCTGTGCTCAAACAGTTAGGAGTGCCGGATTTTACCACAGCAAAAGCCGATAGAATAGGCTCTCAAATCCTTATTCAGGAAGTCCCGCCTTCTGAATCTCCGCAGGCAAAAGAGCGTCGAGAAGCGGTTGAAAGCGGACTTGTTCCTTTAGTTCCTACTCTTGGAGGGCCTGATAGGGTTATTGCCCTGGAGCAACGAATGAAGGAGCTGCAGATTAAAGGTGTGAGTATCGCTGTTATCAAAGATGGAAAGCGTGATTGGGTGCATGGATATGGGGAATTAAAATGGGAAAAAGGGGCCCAGCCGCCGCTTTCACAAGCAGGATCTATTGGCAAAATGTTCACATCGCTCTTGTGGCTCTCTCTTATAGAGAAAAATCCGACGAGGTTCCCTAAAGGACTTGATACAGACATTCGACCTATCTTAGAAAACTCTGATTTAGGAAAGGATATATGGAACCTTATTGACCCGAAGGGATTAACGGAAGGCAAGCCCATTACCATTCGCCACCTTCTTTCGCACACATCAGGAATAGGGGAGGGGGGATCTGAGTACTACAACAGAGAACTTCTCATGAGGGAGATTTCACTGGTTGAGAATACAATCCAGAACTTGATGATGCAAAAAGGTGCTCCAGGGGCCACTTTGGACAATATAGAATCGATCAATAAGCAAGTAAGCGTACAAGAGGACAGACTTCTCAAGTTGCAAGGGTTATTAAAAGATGAAGAAAAAGATCCCCTGCCATCGCTGAATCAAATACTGCGAGGAGAGACGAAGCTAGGGCCAGTACAAGTTAAAACAACTCCTGGAGAAAAATTTGAGTACTCAAACCCTGGATATGACATTTTGCAAAAGCTGGCGCTATGCGTAACCGGGGAAAAGGATTTCACAAAGCTTCTTCGAGAAAAAGTGTTCGAAAAAATCGGTATGGATGAGACTCAACACCATGCGCCTTTAGAGCGCACTACCCATGGAAACGAAAGGGGGGAGCCTCTTCCTTGTTCATGGTGGGAGATTCCTCATTTAGGTGCTGGAGGCTCCTTGTGGACCCATGCGGAAGACTTAGCTAAAGCGATCCCTTTCCTGCAAAAAACTCTTGCAGGAAAAGAGTCCTCACTTGTTACCCGCGATACACTTCTTGAGGCCATGCAGGAAACATCAGCTGAGAAAGAATATAGATTGGGCTTTGAGGTCGAACAAATTGAAGGAGGACCCTTATATTTCGGCCATTCAGGAGGAACTCCCGGCTTTACTGCAAAGTTGATCGCTAATACGGCAGGGGACGGTGTAGTTATTTTAACCAATGAAAACCTACCAGGCGCAAAACCCATTATCCAGGAAATTATACGGAGTGTTGCGAACGCCTATAACTGGCCTGGTAAAGAAAAACTCTCTCATTGTCAAAGAGCTGAGATTTCTCCTCCTTCCAATATTGAAGAATGGGTCAATGGGCCTAATGGCGTTGGTGGAACGTATGAAGTAGAAGCTACTGAAAAACAACCGAAGCACACTGCCTATGTTCATCTCTCGGAGGGTAAAGTACTAGCTGAGGTTGATGGCGGTGAGGCTGAAGGCGGTCCAACAGTTCTTCTTACCCCATTGACTGCAAATACAGCGAGTTATCGCGAGCGGAAGACCGTTCCTGTAGAGAGTGTCTGTGAATTCAAGGTCAAAGAAGGGAAGAAAGGCCTTACTTTATTTGATGCCTTCTTTTCAAAAATTTAGGGTGACAACTGAGTTCTCTCTCATGGCTGAACTGATAAATTGAATGCCTTTTTTCTAGACAAAGACGGCCGCTTCAGATTACAAGAAGAAAAAAAATGGAGCGTGTATGTTTATCCTCTATATTTTCTCTTTTCTGGCTGGCCTTTGCACGAGTTTATCGCCTTGCATTCTGCCTATTTTACCTATTGTGTTGGCAGCTGGTGCAACAAAGGGGAGATGGAGGCCTTTGGGCGTGGCGTTGGGCCTTATTATAAGTTTCACCTTCTTTACTCTTGCGCTTACAGCGATTGTTCAAACGACCGGGATCTCAGCCACTATTCTTCGAAATATCTCGATAGCGATTTTGGTTGTTTTTGGGCTGGTCATGTTGTTTCCAGCACTATCTGGATGGTTTTTTCGGCTGGTATCCCCAATTGCTGCGCTTGGACAAAAGATACAGAGCTCAACCTCTAATACAGGGTTTGTTGGGGGGCTCATTCTTGGCTTTGCTTTAGGCTTGGTTTGGACGCCGTGTGCTGGCCCCATTCTTGCGGCGATCATTGCATTAATTGCCACGCAAGCTATTACTTGGATGACCTTTTTGTTACTATTGACCTATGGGGTCGGGGCTGCGATTCCACTGTTTTTTATTGTCTTAGGCGGTGGAGCTCTTATTCGTTCGTCCAAGTTTTTGAACTCTCATTTGGAAAGGGTTCGACAGCTCTTTGGACTTGTGACAATCCTCGTTGCCCTGGCAATTGCGTTTCACTGGGACATTTTTTTAGAACAACGTATTGCACAGGTCGTTCCCACACTATTGCCTGAGAATAATTCCTTGGTAAACGAGCAGCTTCAAGAGGTGATCAAAAAAGAGTTGAGTTCTGTCAAAGATTTTCCTGTTAGGAAGGCTCCTGAGCTCATGGGAGTTACCAACTGGATTAATTCTCCGCCGCTTTCTTTAGGTCAATTGAAGGGGAAGGTGGTACTGCTCGATTTCTGGACCTATTCTTGTATAAATTGCCTAAGAACCTTGCCCTATGTTGAAGGGTGGTACAAAAAATATAAAGACGATGGTCTTGTTGTCATAGGAATTCATACTCCGGAATTTGAGTTTGAAAAGGACCCTGATAATGTGATCGAAGCAGTACATCGATTGGGAATAACGTATCCTGTTGCACAGGACAATGCCTACATGGTCTGGAACGCCTATCAGAATCAATTTTGGCCTGCCCATTATTTGATCGACAGGCAAGGAAACGTTGTTCAGATCCGCTTTGGAGAGGGGGGCTATGTTGAGTTGGAAAAGACTATACAACGTCTTCTTGGGGTTTCCGAAAATTTCGTTCAAGAGAAGGCTGTTGGAGGAAGGGAAATCTCTCCTGAGACGTATCTAGGGACCAGAAGAGAGGACAGATACACCTCGGAAAATAAAATTATTCCATCAAAAACCGTATTTTATTCCTATTCATCGCCTCTTCAAGATGATCAGGTAGGTCTCAAGGGCTATTGGAGGGCTCAAGAAGAGTATATCACTTCAGAGAGCAACGAAAGTTTTCTTGAGTATAACTTCCTTGCGCAGAGAGTATACCTTGTGCTTTCAGGATCGAGCAAATATCCTCTAGAAATATTTTTAGACGGCAGAAAGGTCAGCCAAGTGACGGTTACTTTCGCGCAAAAATATGATATTGCCTCAACCACATACGGGAGGCATCTTTTATCCATAAAAGTACCTAAGGGGATACGTGCATATGCTTTTACTTTTGGTGATGAGTAGAGAAGAATGCCTCTCTTTAAGAAAGCTTTTTGCTCAAAAAGCGCTTCTCTGATAACTTGTGTCCAATTTTTGTATTACCCATTCAAAAAGAGAGGCAATAAGATGAACTCTAAGTGGCTATCTTTTAGTTTTAAGTCATGTTTTTTTTCTTTATCAGTTGCTCTATTTACCTTGCTGCAAATCACGAGTTTGGAAGCTGGAGGTTGGGGCAAGACCAATAAAAAGCAAGAGTTTGAGGGGGTAAAATGGAATGGCGTATACTTTGATATGAATAAACTTTCCTTTACTGCCATTATTCCGCATTATACTGGCGCTGTCCTTGAAAATGGTGAAGCGTCTCTTTCGGGCGAAGTGAAAGGGGAAGCTCAATATGTCATCACCACTTCAATAAGCGGGAAATTCTCATCTCCTAAAACGAAAAAAAAATTCCTGGAAATGATTAAAAAAGCAAATCGTGACTGTATTGTCGGGCCAATTAATTGTTCCAAGCTAGGAGCAAGGTTTGCTGTTGACTTGCGCCCTAAAAATCAAGGAGACACTGCTTTTTGGCGCTTTTTATCCACAAACAATCGTCTTATCAAAATGGGTACAGATGATCCCAATGCGAATCGCCGGCAAAAGTTTTTTGACAGCATAAGAATTAAATAAATGTTCTAATTTTTTTTCGCACACTCCTGGGCTATGATCCATTCCCTCGTCATAGCTTCATTTCCGCTTCTCAATATGAATAGAATGAAATCCTTCTGAATCCGCTACTTGAAGT